>JAUWOA010000122.1 GCA_030612365.1 Candidatus Thorarchaeota archaeon | reverse complement strand
GAAGATGTGTCAAGCTCCGAAAGTCTTCAAGGCTGATGTTGCAATGATGTGCGGCGATTTGACTGGCAAGGCGATCATGCCAATCATCCAAGAGAAGGAGAACCGGTGGTACGCACAGCCATATGGCAAGCGCAAGACGTTTAAGAAACAAAAAGACGTTGACCGGTTTTTTGCATTCCAAAAAGATGTCGGCTTTTATCCCTATGTTATGACGCCTGACGAGTTGGCTGCACTTAGAGAGAAGAAGGGAGCCATCAAGGAACTCTTCCAAAAGCTGATGTCAGAACGAATGCAGGAATGGCTCGACATGGCCGCAGAGAGGATACCGTCAGATGTCGATGTCATAGTCAATCCAGGCAACGACGATTCCTGGGTCATCGACCCCATAATCGAGAATCATCCAAGAATCATCTACCCCCTCAAACAGGTCATCGATGTGCATGGATATCCGCTTATCAGCTGTGAGTGGGTGAATTCCACACCTTGGGACACAGAGCGTGAGTGCCCTGATGAGGAGCTAATGGAGAAACTTGAAGAAGAATTCGCAAGAGTAGATGATTACACCAACTTGCTGTGCAACTTCCATGATCCGCCGTTTGACTCTGGATTGGACACAGCACCTCAACTCAAAGGAGATCACTCCATAGCCAAAGCCGGAGCATTTGAGATACTGGGTCCTGTAGGCAGCAAATCCGTGAGAGCCGTCATCGAGAAGTACGAGCCGCTCTTAGGGATGCATGGTCACATTCACGAGTCTGTCGGGTTCAGAAATATCGGACGAACGCTTTGCGTTAACCCGGGCTCGGAGTACAGAGAAGGGATCCTGAAGGGTTTCTTGATCAATATTGATGATGGCAAAGTTTCTGCAGGGCGCGTAGAGCTTTAAGTTGCAGAGATGTTATTGAGCGGGAGACGAGAGAGTTCTCCCGACTCTTTTCTTTTCTATATCAACAAATCAAAAGACACGCTGCATGATTCACAACACTAGCGACTTGGGCTTCTCAGCTGTTCATGCGTTGGCACACTGATATTAAATAGGGGTTTGCCCAGAGTCTTTCGTTGTTAAAATAAGGCGATTCGCATGGTGCTGATATTAAAGAGCAGGACGGATGTGGAAGATCTCACCGTTGGTTGCACATTCTTTGGTACCGGTGGTGGTGGATCAAAAGACACCGGACTGGCGATGTTGTGCCCACATGTTGACGCAGGGAAAACAATTGAGATTGTAGACGTGAATACAATCAAGGACGATGACTGGGTGGCCTGCCCATTCTATTCCGGAACAATCGCACCCCCAACTCCAGAGATTGAAGCCGCACGGAAAAGATATCCTTGGGATTTCTATGAGAAGGAGCTATCCACAGGGCTAGCGATACTTGAAGAATACATGGGAGTAAAGATCGCGGCGGCCGCGCCTTTTGAGCTAGGTGGGGTCAATACGCCTGCGCCTATCGATGCGGCGGTTAAGCATGGAATCCCTTGCGTTGATGGTGACTACTCCGGAAGAGCAGTGCCGGAGATATGCCAGAATACGGTATGCATCAAGGGCTTCTCGATGGCACCCATGGCCCTAGTTGACTGGTTCGGTAACAAGTACATCGTGCCTCATGTGACTAATTACGAGATGGGAGAGCGTATCTCCAAGGCCTTGAGCGAGGTGGCTTGGGGTCGCTTGGGCAATGTTTCATTCCCGGTGCAGGGGACTGACTTCAAGGAAGCCATCATTCCGGAGACTCTCACAAAGAGCTACCAAGTGGGCAAGATGATACGTGAATGCAGAGAGTCTGGAGATGACCCTGCTGAAAAGATAATTGAGAAAGTGGGAGGGTGGATTCTCTTCCGAGGCGAAGTCGTTGATAAGAAATGGGAGAACCGGGAGGGATACATGTGGGGTGAAACCCTCATCAAGGGAAGTGGCATTAAATCGGGCTCCAAACTCAAGGTGTGGTTCAAGAATGAGAATCACATGACCTGGTTGGATGGAAAACCATGGGTAGCAAGTCCCGATATTATTGAGATGATCGAGTCTACGACTGGAGAGCCAATAACTAACACGGACATCAAGCCTGGCGACAAGGTGAGTGTCATTGGCATGGAAACAATCTCCACGTTTAGAGGACTGGAAGGCCTGAAAGTACTCGGCCCAAAGCATTTCGGCTTTGACATAGAGTACAAGCCCATAGAGTCGCTGGTCACGGAATAAAGAACTGTGACGTGTGGAGTGAAGCTAGGCTTTGTACCTGGCCACATAGTGCTTCCTAAGCCTCGACGGTTCTTTAATGAAGGCTACGCCATCGTAGTCGTTGTTGTAAAGCTTCAGGAGATTCTTGTCCAAATCCAGAGTGTCTTTTCGAATTAATCTGGCCGTGTATCTAATTAGTTTCTGAGCCCATTCATGAAGAAGCGCCTTCTCGCTCTTGAGAAGATCGGGGTTGTCCTCAATGTAGTGGTAAATCGTCCACGCGATTTCGCGGTTATACCATGCCGTAATTAGCGCAGTCACTGCGAACAGCCCAGCCGAGAAAAATCCAAACGGATAGGTGAACCAAGCGATATGATCAAGCTTAAGTGCCCAAGTAAGTACGATGGCGGGAGCTCCCAAAGTCAGCAAGATCAGTGCGGTGAACTGAATGATTTGTCGCCGCCTCATCATTTTCTCGATACCTGATATTTTCGGAGTCACCGCAGCGAACCTATGGAGCACCGACCTGATCATCCTCCACTGCTTGACGAAACTTCGAGGCATTTCACCTTGCCCTATGGCCCGCTCGATGGAGCCTAAGTCGTGGCATCTATAGATGCGGTACATGTCGATTGTAGTGGTGAGGTTCTTGCTCCATTTCAGATCCAGTCCAGATGGATTGAACTCAAGATCCTCCAGTGTCTCCGAATCAGGTCGTTTCCACTTCTTTGACTTGCGACTCATTGTTCAGTATCCTCTTTAACAAGCGTCAAACAACCACGGATAATTAAACATTGTTGATTTGATGATGGTTGTGAACCGAGCAGTTTAAGAGTGGCCCAAACCGAGCCCTTTAGAGAGCCTACCAATGGCTGGCCGAAGCCCCTTTCCGCAACAATGACATGGTGATACTTGAAAGATGTTCGAAACGTTTGACCCTGAAGAATACGAGTACACTACAACCGACCCGTACAGCAAAGGGTTGGGCGAACTCAAGATCAGTCCACGTGGAGCAAGATTCATACTGCCCAGAAAGAAAAAGGGACGGTCTTACCAAGCTGTGTTGGATGTTGAATGGTCTGAAGTTGTTTCGTACGAATGTTGCGAAGTCAGCTACTGCAAAGACGACAAGACTTGGCCCTTGGATGAAAAGATTCCCCAAGGCTATGAAGCAATAGGACCCGCGGGCATGCTCTTTCTCTACTTAAGATCAGCTCAGGAGGCTTACTTCCAAATCTGGACCTACATGCCTCTTGAGGAAGTAAGTGAAGTTCGGAAGCTCCTAGAAGACCATCTCAAAACACCACCATTGCCGGGACTAGCTCACCACGGCACTGCCGCGGCAGTCAGGCATGTCGTAAGCCACTGTGAGGTCCTTGAAAGATGTAGTGTGCAGTGGCACGATTGGATTCACAAGGGTCCTTCCACCGAGCCACGGGAGAAGAAATTCAGGGAGAGAGGGCCAGACTATATCTTCTGCAGAGAGGGGATGGCATTCGACTTCTACGGCGCAGGCGAACAGCTGGAGCAGATGTCTACGTTTTGGCCGTGGCGTGTGATGAAATCTATTTTCGTGGATGATGCTGAGATTCTCTATCAGTGGTTCGAAGACAGTTACACGTTCAGACAACAAGTATGGGATGACTCGGAACGGCAATCGATTCTAGATGCTGCTGAGAATGCACTTGCCATTTACAGGGCCACCGATGACCCCCAAGAACTAGTCCTAATCAGGCCATGGTCGTTTCCATCGAGGTTTCATCGGAGTTGGGACAAGTTAGAACCCTTCGCGAGTAAGGCCACTAGGAACTCTTTTCCCCCAGTGTTTGACTTTGAAGAAGAGGAATAGAGCGGAACCTCTCGGACCATAAGATCTGAATAAAGCGAATGATGAAAGGCTGCTCATTCACATCTGTTAAGCTGAATCACTAAAAGAAAAGAGAGGAAGAGAGCGTTTGCTCTCTTCTGCTCAAGTTTACTCTGGTGGAAGCTGTCCGAAGATAGCACCCATATCGATGCCCTTTGCTTTGTTCTTCGCGCCATAGTACATGTACATTAGCTGACCCCAGAAGTATACAAACACAGTGAATGCGACCTCGAAGGGTAGTGTAGGTACATATGCAATGATGGCCCAGAAGAACACAGCGCCGGCGATGAGTCCACCGATACTTATCAGTGGGATGCCAAGGATCTTCCATGCCCCACTCCGCTCCCATAACGTAGGCCGATAGTACGGTAACGCTACAGCAGCTAATGCCATTTGCCACCTGATGAACACATACGTGTATCCGACACCTACGAGCAAGCTAAGCGCAGTGCCGTAAGTTATC
This sequence comes from Candidatus Thorarchaeota archaeon, assembly GCA_030612365.1. Taxonomy (GTDB): domain Archaea; phylum Asgardarchaeota; class Thorarchaeia; order Thorarchaeales; family Thorarchaeaceae; genus WTCK01. Next base: position 1,284 of record JAUWOA010000122.1, on the reverse strand, counting down.
TGTAGCCATGTGGCATATGCTGTTGTACCGATGGTGAGTATCAGCCAGAAGTACAGGGATACATGCGGGACATGATACTTCGGATGTACGCTTGCAAATGCTTCGGGGCAAAACCGGTCCATTGCCATTGCGTGGAAGGGCCTAGTGACCCACAGAGCATTACTCGGGGCGTCCAATAAACTTGCATAGACTGGGCAAAGTATCACAAACCAGGCAAGTGGATTGTTGCCGAGGATTACAGCAGCGTAGTTACCGAATCCTGGGAATACTGTGCCTGAAAGGTTTGCCTTGAACAGGAAGTCACCCATGCAGCTCTTCAGCGCAAATCCTGACAGCAGGAAGAAGAATGCAATCCCTGCCCAACCCCCAATGTTGCTCAGAGGAATATTCTTGCTGGGCTGTGAAACCTCTCCAGCCACTGGCATGATAAGATACGGCCACATCATACCTACAGTAAGGATGAGTGCTGGTCCGATTGCACCTAGGTTGAAAGTGACATAATCCACTGGTGTCGTGACATTGATTGCATCTACTGTCGCGTAGGCTCCAGAGCCAAAGACTCCATCCCAAATCGCTGGAGTCATCGGAGTCATCAGCATCACTATGTCAGCTGTAAGTAATGCCAGTATGCTAATTATCCCGCCGATAATTATAAACCAGCCCAACCACTTGACATTGAGATAGCTGAATACGAAGCCCACAAGGGTCATTATTGTAGCCCAGATGAACAGATTGATTGGTTCGTTCAGGGCCACTGCCGCTGCAGTAATCGCAGCGTCACCCGTAGCACTTCCCATTACGAACAGGCCACCAGCAAAGATTTGCACCGCGAAGAAGCTCCCGACTCCCCTGAAAACAGGGTTCGTGATTACGCTTCGCCAACCTTCCATAACACCGAAGATTGGGCTTAGGCCTCTTCCGGTAAAGTAGTACGAGGCTCCTGACCTTGGCATTGAAAGCATCAAACACATGAGAGCAATTGCTTCAAAGAATACCGCGCCAGCACCTATTGCAAACATTGGCACAAGGTGTGCGCCAGCAAACCACGTTGAGATTTGTGGTCCAGCGAAGTGGAACCACGGACCCAACGTTAGGGCGACCGGTAGAAGCAAAGCCATACCTGTGCCTACTTCCTTAACTAGGCCAGAGCTTTCTCGCACGAATAGGAGTTTATCCTCCTCACTCATTGCGTATTTTCTCCATTATTTTTCTCTCTCACGGCTGAAAGAACTTCTCCGTGATAACAGAAAACCATGGTAAACGCGTATTTAACACTTAAGGCAG
>JAUWOA010000112.1 GCA_030612365.1 Candidatus Thorarchaeota archaeon | reverse complement strand
CCTGCAAGCATCATTAGAATGCCGCCCACTAAACAGAGAAGGAAGGCATTGCTATTATGTACGTCTTTTGTCTTCAAGGTAGACGCCTCTCGGCGAATTCATGATTTAAGCATAGCGCATGCGTAATGACGTCCCAAAGGGACTAGGCTTTTACCTCCTTCTCATATGGGACTGCGATGGCTTTCGGAGGTACTGACTTGCGGATTCCCGCAAGAGCAAGTACCACCAAAACGAATGGTATCATTTGAAGGAATTGACTGTAACCCTGAATCCATTGCCAAGCAGGAACAAAGCCTACGAAGTGTTGCAGTGTATCTAGGAATCCAAAGAATAGGCCAGCCGCGAGTACGCCGAAAGGAGTCCAGTTACCAAATATCAATGCAGCAAGAGCAATGAACCCTCTGCCCGCAGTCATCTGTTTTCCAAAGGCTGGAAGTCCCCGGCCGAGGCTTAAGTAGGCACCACCAAGACCAGCGAGAAGCCCGCTGATCACAACACCAATAAATCGATACTTCTCAACACTAACTCCTGCCGCATCCAGTGTGCTTGGATCTTCTCCAGCTGCCCGCAGTCTGAGACCGAATGGGGTGCGATACATCACGTACCAGCTGACTATAACCAACACGAAGGCGAAATACACTATAGGTGATAAATTGTCGAAAGCAACGCCAATGATGGGAATATCCTGCAAGAAAGGCATATTCACATTTGGGAGTGCAGTAACTTGTTCTGAAATACCCTTTCGATTCCAGATAACTTCCAGCATCAGAGTCGTGAACCCAGCCGCGAAAAGTATTATCCCGGTCCCGCTAACGATATGATTCCCTTTCATCTTCACACAGATGATAGCATGGACTACAGCAAGAATTCCGCCTGCTAGAACTGCAGCAAGAAGTCCAATCCAAGGGTCGTAGAAGAAGTAGGTTGCCGCAACGGCAGCAAACGCTCCAATGAGCATCATCCCTTCTAGACCTATGTTGACAACGCCCGACTTTTCAGAAAACATCCCTCCCAATGCGGCTAGAATGAGTGGGGTTGCAGATTGCAGAGTGGCTTCCAGAAGCCAACCAGTGAGTGCGTAGAACGTTTCAACATCATCGACTGCATCATAAGTAAATTTGAGGAGTAATATGATAATCACTAGAAGGACCACAGGAATAACTATGCCCCTTCGGAGGAAACGTTTCATGGCGGATTTCATTAGGCACCATCTCCCTTAGATTTGCCAGCGCCTTTCACTAGCAATAGTGCTAACACTGACAAGACAGCTTGCACTAAGCCAACCAGGATCATGAAACTAACATCGACGCCAGCTCCCATTCCAACTGCAGCTAATGTAAACCAACACATTGACGCAATAAGCGAGACGATGAAGCCTCGCGAGTTTCTTGCAAATATCATGAAGAACGCAGCAATGCTTAGAATGCTCACCGCCGCTGAGATGCCAATGAACATCAGTCCAAGCTGTGTTTCACCCAGCAAGATGAAACTGAAATATGTTCCATAGAGCGCTATTATCATATTGAGTGCGAATGAGATTGGTCGGATTTTATCAACACTAAACCATTTTCCGTAATCCAATGATTGATCTGCTATCCACTGTATGAAGCGCGGTGCCGCTACAAAGAGCACAACAAGGCCTTGCATTACGCCGACCATCTCAATCGGCACATGAGCCTGCTGATGCATGGCATTTCCTCCAGCTTTCAAGAATCCAAAAAAGATGGCAGCCAGCAGGCAGCCAAACGGATTGTTATTACCTAGCACAGCAACAGTAATCCCCTCAAATCCGAGTCCTGGAGACCAGCTGTTATAGAACCGATGATGAGTGCCCAGGATTTCAGAAGCACCTGCAAGCCCAGCCAAGCCGCCACCGATGCCTAGCGCCAAAGCCACGTTCTTCTTGGAGTCTATTCCCGCGGTTTCAGCCGCCGCTTCATTAAATCCAACAGCTCTCATTTCAAACCCCAAAACAGTTCGATTAAGAACAAATGCCACACCGATAACGCAGACAATCGCCAAGAGGAATCCTGCGTGAAGATAGTAGCCCCATAAGATTGGTAATTGCGCAGTTTCAAGGATCAAGGTTGTCTGAGCATTCCACTGAAATTCACCGGGTTCTTTCAACGGCCCAGCAGCCAACCACTGTGTGAACAGTATCGCGGTGTAACTCAACATCATTGTCGTAACCACCTCATGTGCGCCTCTATAGGCCTTGAGCAATCCTGGGAGGAATCCCCATAATGCGCCTGCAAGTGCGCCTGTTGCGAGACATACAAGGGGGTGAATTCCATACGGAAGAGGAATTATGTACCCCAATATTGCAGCAGCCATGGAACCCATGTAGAGCTGACCTTCAGCGCCTATGTTAAACAGACCAGCCTTGAAGACAAAAGCCACAGACAAGCCTGCGAATATCAATGGCGTTGATTCGAAGAGAACTCTATCAAACCGCGTCAACGCTCCAAAAATGAGCGCTGAGAACGCCTCTAATGAGTTGTAGCCAGAAATCTCCATTATAATGGCGCTTATGATAGCCGCCAAAACTACCGAGAAGAGAGCCCAAATCAATGGCTTCCAGAACGCCCATGTTAATAGCTTCGTAAATGCCAATACGATTGACTTGATTGGACCTGGCCATTCTTCAGCGCGTTCAACAAGATTGAGGCGTATCCTCTCGACATTGGCTCGTAACCCCGTTTGACCCCCATCAGACTGGTCCCTATTGTCTTGTAGATTATCTTCGATCAATTGACTACCTCCACGGACTCCTCTCCTTCCAGATGTCCAGCCATGAGCAATCCTAGCTCCTGAGCATCTGTTTCCTCGGGTCTCTTTTCTCCCACTATTCGACCGTCAAACATGACAATGATGTGGTCAGCAAGAGTTCTTATCTCATCCAATTCCGCAGAAACAAGTAGTATAGCAACTCCTTGGTTTCGCATCGAAATCAATGTCTTGTGAATGAATTCCGTGGCACCAACGTCCAACCCTCTAGTGGGTTGAGCTGCGACCAAGAGTTTAGGACCTGACTCCAACTCTCTAGCCACGACGAGCTTCTGCTGGTTGCCACCTGAAAGTGTGCTGGTAAGACTACCTCCTCCCCCTCCTTTTATCGAGTAGTCATTAACAAGTTTGCTGGAAACACTCCTGAACTTATCAAGATCTAGAATGCCAGGTCTAGAAATGAAGGGTGGTCTATAGTGCCGCCCCAGCGTAAGGTTCTCCTCAATGGTAAATGGTAGAATCAGACCTCTACGGTGACGATCTTCTGGAATATGGCTAACTCCCGCTTCTCGCACAAACCTGGGGCTCTTGCCTGTTGTATGAATATCACCTACGAGTATTGTTCCATCCGATGGCTTTCGAAGACCAACCAATGCTTCAACAAGCTCAGTTTGTCCATTGCCCTCCACGCCAGCTATTCCAAGTATTTCACCAGCACGGACTTGGAATGAAACGCCTCTAACTTTTGGTAATCCTCGATGGTCTTTAACCTTCAAGTTTTCCACATTGAGAATAATACTTCCTGGAGTTGCAGGAGGTTTTTCAACAGTAAATACAACAGGGCGGCCAACCATCATCTGTGCAAGCTCTTCTGCCGAGGTTTCATCTTTTTTGACGGTTCCCACGAGAACTCCGTCTCTAAGAACGCTGATTCTGTCGCATAGCGCCATGGGTTCACGAAGTTTGTGAGTGATTAGAATGATGGTTTTGCCGCTCTTTTTGAAAGCCTCCAAGGTCACAAACAACTCATCAACTTCTTGCGGGGTAAGCACACTGGTTGGTTCATCGAGGATTAAAATGTCCGCTTCACGATACAATGTCTTGATTACTTCAACGCGTTGTTGAAGTCCTACTGAGAGGTTCTCAACTTTGGCGTATGGATCAACAGCTAATCCGTTCTCGTTTGCAATCTGCTGAATCTTCTTGGCGGCATCGTCGAAGCCAAGAGGACGAACATCGCTTACCAGCTTTTCAAATGCTGCTCGAAACCGTGTTGACGCCATCAAATTCTCAAATACTCGAGGTGGGTACAGAATCAGTACAATTGCAGCAAGGAGCAAAGCGGCAGTAATTAGAAACTCAAAAGGAGGTAAGAAGAAAGACAGTACAAAAAGCGCCAACAATGTAGCTGTAATCACAGCTAGAGAGTTATTCCGGTCCGGTTTTTTCGAAGATGGTTCAAGTCCTAGAATTACATTCTCCGTTACTGTCAGTGGAGGAATGAGTTTGAAGTGTTGGTGAACCATACCTACTCCACGATCGATGGCGTCTTGAGGCGACTTTGGTTCAACTTCTTCACCTCTAATAATAATCCGTCCAGAGTCCTTTGACAGGAACCCGTACAGGATATTCATGATGGTGCTCTTTCCAGCTCCATTCTCTCCTAGCAGCCCATGAACTTCACCCTCGCGGATTTTGAGAGTAACGTCCCTATTTGCTTGAACCCCTCCCGGGAAAGTCTTGTTTATTCCGATAAGCTCAACTGCATACTTGATGTCGTGCTCCATTGTATTGACCTTCCATTTGGTAGGTGAGATAGGATTACTGCCAAGCTGATGGGTCGCGATATTTAACATATAGGGATGAAGCTGGAGCTGTCAAACGACGATATATAAAAAAAGAAGAGAAGAGAGGCGCATTGCCTCTCTAGATATTTTCTAATTAGGTCCAGTAGATCTCATCTGGGACGACGACTGTGCCATCTATGATGGCAGCCTTGAGCGCATCGACTTCAGCAAGGATAGCTGGAGCAATGACGAGAAGGTCTGAGTTAATCTCGTAGTCGTGACCACCGTTTGCTAGTGTGAAGAACATCAAGCCTCCGGTGTACGCATCATCGACGACCTGTTCGATGATGTCGTAAACTGCAACGTCAACTCGTTTCAACATCGTTGTCATGACCAAGGTTGGGGCTACAGGGTTCTCAGTATCCGCACAACCAAGGTACATCTGCGGACTGTCGACACCAATTGCCCAGGTCTTGTACGCTGCGTGAGAGGCGTTGTTTGCCTTCGCACTGTCAATGACTCCAAGCCCTGACCGTCCAGCTGCCGCAAATATCACATCCGTTCCTGCAGCATACATTCCATCTGCCAGAGTCTGACCTACGGCTGTGTCAACCCAATCGTTTGTGTATGCGATTGTGTAGTTGATACCTTCATTCGTATAGTTGGCTCCGAATACGTAACCAGCTGCGAACTTGTTGATCAAAGGTATGTCCATTCCACCAACAAACCCAACCTTGTCCGTGTAGGACATTAGCCCCGCCATTGCACCGACTAGGGCCGAACCCTCATGCTCAGCGAAGAGCAAGGAGGTAACATTTGGATATGTTTCAGGATCAATGAACATGTCAACAATGGCTATGTACTGATTTGGAAAGTCCTCAGCAACTGCCATCACTGCATCCGCTTGGTCGAAGCCAATACTAATGATGAGGTCGTAAGGCTGTATATAGCCCGCATGTTCTGCATACGTACGAATGAATCCTTCGTAGTCTGTTATTGCCGTTGGCTCGACATATGTAAAGTCAATACCAAACTCCGTTTCAGCATCCTCCGCTCCGGCGAGACAGCCATCGTTAAATGACTTGTCGCCGAGACCGCCTGTGGCAAACACAATTGCAACATCATTTGGGTTGTCCACAATGGCTGGAGCGAATGGATTGTATATTACTATGTAGGCACCAACTGCACCAACTGCGATTATTACAATCACGACAGCGGCAATCATGCCTTTATTTGAAAAGCTCATTCTCTATGCTCCTAATGCATTAGGCCGAGAAACTGTGAACGCCAGTTGCACTGGGCATATCTAGCGTCTCGACTTGCCTCTTAGCCGCGTAAGGTCCTAAAAAACTCATTGACCCCTACAAATAGGGGTAAATGGGTTCGTCGATTCCCGTACGGACATTCATCTAGACTGCCATTTGAGGTCACTCCACAATACTCAAAGGATATGATGATTCCATTACTGTCCATGAGCGTGCACACCGAGGAACTGGGTGACGACACTCAAAGGACCATCGTCATGATTCATGGAGCAGGAGGCTCCACAGCAACATGGTTTATGCAATTCAGAGGTCTTTCGGACAGCTTGTATGTTGTTGCACTTGACCTTAATGGTCATGGCAAAACTCAATACCGGTCGGATGAGAATCTTGTGGAATCCTACCTCGAAGATATCGACTCAATTGTATCACAATACGAAAAGCCGATTCTTGCAGGGCATTCGATGGGAGGCGCACTCGCACAGCTCTACGCTCTTCAGAACTCTGACAAACTAAGCGGCCTCGTTCTCGTAGCGACCGGAGCAAAGCTTAGAGTAGCTGAAATGGTTTTTGAACTTCTTGACACTGACTTTGAGGGTTATCTAGGTGCTGTTGAGGAA
>JAUWOA010000031.1 GCA_030612365.1 Candidatus Thorarchaeota archaeon | reverse complement strand
CGAGATGGTATCCCTCCCACAGACCTGGCTTCTTTCTCCTGTCTTGATGCTGGTATATCACTCCCAGCGACAGAGAGGGTCTTCACAGTTCTTGCCACGGCGGGGTCATTATCACCCATCCCAGATTCATCACTGAAACTGAAAAAGAGAGGGCTTGCACTGGGTGATCCAGATGATGCCCGTGAGTTCATGAGGAAAGGGATGGAACGGCTCCTGAAACGGTACAGTATGACACCAGACAGGAAGTTGACGGCGGCGATTCGAGGCAAGATTGAGGACGCCCTTGAGGGTGCTAGAGTGAGTGAAGAGAGAGCTGACCTGACATTTGAGAGAGTGACTGTAAGCAGGGCTTCTTTCGGAGGTGAGCAGTTGCACGTTGTCTTGAACTCCACGCATGGAGATGAGTACGAGTACCCGGTCTTGTCATGGATTTACAAAATGCAGGAGTGGGGCCGCCTGAGCCGTGATGAGGTATCAGAGATGGTGAGGAGTGACCTTGGCGAACTGAAGCTTGATGAATCAATACTGAGGGACATAATCAGGAGCTGTGTCCAAGCCCTGCGGGACAGGAGTATCCGGGTATCCTAGGGAAGATATCAGGAATGGGATGGACTGAGTGGGAGTCATGGCGATGCAGGCACATGTGGATGACTCCCGCGTATCGTGGAAAATTTACATATTTCTTACATCTCTGTGTTCCAGATTACTAGAGGGCTGTAAGAATTCCATCGCTCTAGATGCCAAGTCAGTACCCAGGTTCCTACTCTACGACACAAATGGCGAAATCCGGGCATTCCATCTCACATAGTCTACAGACCTTGCACGCTTCCAAGTCCTCGACAACTGGGAGGAAAAAGCCTCGATTGTCGACTTCATCAGCCTTCTTGAGAACTCCATGCGGGCATACTGAAATGCAGATAAGACAGCCCTTGCAGAGATTTGGATCCACAATAATCTGCTTGGGTTTCTTTGCCATTAATGGGGTCCTCAGGCGCGGCCGGGCCTTTGATAGAATATAATACTATTTGTCTAGTAGCAGAGAGGGATGATTATATACCTAGGAACTGGAAGACACAGGTGATGCTGGTGTTTGATTGGTGAAGTCATTTTTCGTCTTCATGTGCCCCAAATGCAGGAACTTCACAAATGCTCCTGTCGGTCAAAAGCGAAGACGGTGCAGCTACTGCGGCAATATCATCAACATCGCCAAGGCAGCCCGTGCACTGTTCGATAATCCCGAAGCTGCCACAACTGCAGTTAAGGAGTTCAACGCCGCGCGGGGCGGTGATGCGTTTGAAAAGGCTATGGAACGATCACGAGAGAAAGTGCGCGCTCTGGTTCCTGAGAAGCGATTGCGTACTGAGGACATATCAGAAAGGATGGATACAGCAATTCCCTCGGGGAAGAGAAAGAGGCTAATGCTCCTCCTCGAGAGAGAAGCCACAGATGCCCCATGTACGCTTGGCCGAATAGAGAGTCTTTGTGAAGCGTATCAACTCGTTTGGACGTGGGTGGAAAACCAGCTAACAAATCTTGCGAATCATGGCACTCTGATCTTTCCACATCCTTGGTCGATTCAGCTGGTCTATTCCAGAGCGGAGAAAGCAAAAACATCTCCAGACAGAACGGACGTTTCAGATGCGATTCTCGTGCTACTCAAGGATAAAGGGGAGCACGTGCGGGTTGATGAGATAATCGCACACCTTCAACAAGGAGGATTTTCTCAAGATTCTGTGATAGCCTCATTGGAACGACTGATGAGAAGAGGGGCCATCTTCGAGCCGAAGCCTGGAATTGTAAGCCGCGCATAGATACCTCGATTGATTCAAATGATGATAACACTCTGTGAGAATGACTGCGATGCCCATAGTCGAGTTGATTGCCAAGAAGACGATTGAGAACAACCCAAACCTAGGTCTCAGCGTTGTTGATCTCATAGTATTGCTATGGCTGTACTCAAACCCGTATGATAGCAAGAGACGTCAACTCAGCTCGATTCGAACCGTTCTGAAGATGTGTGAAACCCTGCAAACACCGGGGAAGGGCATCGAACTCTCTGATGAGGAACTTACTCAGATTGTATTGGGGAGCTTGGAACGGTTGAAAGGCAAGAAACTTGTCTTTGTGCGATCAGCTGGTCGACACTTCGTGAAGTGTACACTCACCGATGCTGGTGCTGGTCTAGTGCGAGAGTCCATAAATTCGCCGTCACTAAGGCGGGTCATTGCGGAGTTTGGTAATAATCCCTAAAATGGTCGCTCACTAACGGGAGAATGCCAGTAGACGTGGAGAATGCAGGAATCCAAAATTCATAGGACTTGCAAGTCCATAGATTTAAATGCTAAACATTTCCGAAACTGGCCAGTCGCTCTCTGGAAGCGATTGCTTGAGAACCGATGGATGCAGTGCAGGCGCCTAGTTCTGCTCGCGAGAACAGTCTGTATACGTGTGCCAGTAGGGTCTGAAGTAGTCGTTGAGGGTGTCATAGTATCTGGTTGAACACAGTGGTAAAACTGGGTTACATCAGCCAGATCGCTATACCGGAAGTGAGGCACAATGCCGACATATGGATATTCAATCATAGGCATGGACCCAGACCGAACAGCCGTATCTAGTGGCAGAAATCTGCGCTGCTCTCCTAAGCACTCCAGAGAAGTCTGCAAAGAGATCCGCGGAATGATGCTCGATAAGGCTATTGAACTTCTTGAAAGCGTAATCGAAGAGAAGGCATGGATACCTTACAGACGCCACAAGAAGAAGCGCGGCCACCACGCAGGTATGAAGAAGTGGGCTCCAGGCGGTCATCCGGTGAAAGCATCAAAGGGTATCTTGAAGATTCTAAGAAACGCCGAAGCCAATGCGGACAGCAAGGGTTTGGACATTGACAGACTCAGGATAGCCCATTCAGCCGCACAGCGCGGTAGAACATACAAGAAGTACATTGAGAGAGCTTTTGGCAAGAGTTCACCGTACTTCGAGAACACTACACACATCGAGATTGTGTTGGAAGAGGTGGGTTAAGTGTCGGCAGTGAAGTACTTCATAGAGCAAAACACTCGCAAGCTTAAGATTGACGAGTTCTTGGGGCGAGAACTCAACGCGGCCGGATACGGCGGTGTAGAAATTCGGAAGATGCCCATGCGTACAGAAGTAATCATTCATGCCTCTAGGCCAGGCGTGGTTATTGGACGTCGAGGATCCAAGATACGAGAATTGTCAGACATACTTGAAACCGATTTTGGTATTGAGAACGTGCAGGTCGAAGTGAGCGAGATAGAGAATCCTTGGCTTAGTGCTCAGGCAATGGCTTCCAGACTTGCAAGACAACTGGAACGGGGCGTTCGTTTCCGAAGAATGGCATATTGGATCCTTCGTCGTGTAATGCGTGCCGGGGCACTAGGATGCGAGATAATCGTCAAGGGCAAATTGTCAAGCAGAAGAGGACGCTACCAGAAGTTCAAGCAAGCCACGGTTGCCAAAACGGGTGAACCAGCCAATCTGTATGTTGATGAGGCAGATGATACTGCCATCCTAAAACCAGGCACAATAGGCATCAAGGTTAGAATAATGCAGCCCGATGCCAAACTGCCTGGAGTGATAGTTGTCAAGAAACCGAAGCCAAAGAAACCTGCAGAACTAGAGCTGATCAAGCCAGCGGAAGAAGAGGGAGCAGTGGTTTCTGAAACCGAAGGTGTCGAGGAGCGCCTTGATGGAATAACGGACTTGGAAGAGCTAAGAGAACTAGAAGAACTCGATGGGCTTGAGCTTGTGGAAGATGTTGAAACTACCGAAGAGAAGAAGACTCCAGAGAAAGCAGAGGCCGCTGAACCTAAAGAGAAGCCCCCTGAAACAGAAAGCGAGTCGTTGCCTGACGAAAAGAGCACTCTGGAAGAACTGAAGGAATTGGATGAGCTTGACACTCCCAATGAAGGAGGCGACTAAAAGATGGCTCGACTTACAGCAAATGACATCCGCAAACTCAATCCAGCAGAACGCCAGAAGAAGATGGATGAGCTGTTCAACGAGCTCACCAGTGTCAGAATCCAGATTGCCACTGGGGGCGGTTCTGATAATCCCTACCGGACAAGGGCAATCAAGAGAACTATTGCTAGGATTCTAACGATTCAGAGAGAAGAGGAGTTGAAGCCAGAACAATGACTGTGACTCCAATGAACCTTATCCAGCACGAGCTGGTTGGCTTGAAGACACACGTGGTCGCATCTAGGGATCCTGGACAGGTGTGTAGATCTGGCACAATAATTGCCGAGTCCAGAGAGATGATCCACCTCGACACAGGCGTAGGTGTAATCCAATTGCCAAAGAGCAACTGTGTGTTCGACATGAGCCTTCCAGATGGAACTGTCGTCCGCGTGGACGGATACGTGTTGAAAGGAAGACCTGAAGACAGGCTGAAGAAACGCCTCAGCAGGAGATGGTGAAGATGGTAGATACGAAAGTTAAGGTCCGTGATATTGGGATTCCAAATGTAGTGCCGCCTGAGAATGTGTGTGATGATCCAAATTGCCCATTCCACGGCAGTCTCCCAGTCAGAGGACGCATAATGGAGGGCGTCATCACCAGCGTGAAGATGCACAAGTCGATCACGTTCCAAACGGACTACTTGCGCCTTGTCAAGAAGTACTCTCGATATGAGAGGCGCAGATCAAAGAAACATGCTCATCTTCCGCCATGCATTGACGCCAAGGTAGGCGATACGGTCAGAGTAGCCGAATGTCGTCCCCTTAGCAAGACTGTATCCTTCGTGGTAATAGAAACGAAGTCGCAACGAACTGAAGAGGAGGAATAGTCCATGTCAAGGAAAATTGGTAGAGGCATCATGAAATTCATACCAAGGATTGCACGAGGGCTGCCCATTGGGGCTAAGATTCTGTGTGCAGACAATTCTGGCGCGAAAGAACTCCAGATAATCACGGTCTTTGGATACAAGGGAAAGCTCCGGAAACTGGGAAAAGCTGGCATTGCGGACCGGGTGAATGTATCTGTGACAAAAGGGAAACAGGAGTTGCGAAAGCAGGTCATCCAAGCAATCATTGTGCGCCAACGAAAACCGTTCCGCAGACCGGATGGTACGTGGATGCAGTTTGAGGACAATGCAGCAGTTCTCATCAAACCGGGAGGCGAACCTCAGGGCTCAGAACTCCGCGGACCAATGGCGAGAGAGGTCACTCTGAAGTGGCCCAGAGTCGCTGCCATCGCTTCGAAGATAGTGTGAGGTAGAAACTGATGACAAAGAAGCCGAGTTCAAAGTCCCCACGCAAGCAACGGAAGCGCATCTACAAGTCACCCTTGCATACCCGCAAACGATTGTTGAGATGTCAACTAGACGAGTTCCTCAGAGAGGATCACGGTCTTCGTTCACTAGTAGTAAAGAAGGGAGACCTCGTTCGAATAATGAGGGGACAATTTCGAGACACTGAAGGAAAGGTCGTTAAGGTTGACTACCGCAACGTGCGAGTCTATGTAGAGAGTGGAACAACCACTAAGGCGGATGGCAAGGAAGTACAGATTCCACTCCATCCATCCAACCTTAAGATAACACAACTTGAGCTTGATGACGAAAGGAAAAAACTCATCGAGAGCAAAGCAGTCAAGATTGCGGAGAGTGAATAGATGACAAGAAGAGGCCAGAAGAAGCACCTGAAACGCTTACCTGCACCAAGACATTGGCCCATCCAGAGGAAGGTAGCAAAGTTCACGACCAAGCCAACTGCAGGTCCACACCCCAAGGATCAGTGCTTAACATTGGCGATTCTACTGCGAGAGATGCTGGGCCATGCAGAGAATATGCGCGAGGTGAAGATGATACTCTCCGATGGCCAAGTATTGGTTGATGGTCGAGTACGGAAAGACCCAGGGTATCCAATCGGTCTGATGGATGTTGTCGAGATTAAGTCATCAGGTGAACGCTTCAGACTCCTCCCTAAGCGACGAGGTGGATTCCGCCTCGTAGAGATTCCCGAGAAGGAAACAAGCATCAAACTCTGCAGGGTTGAGAGCAAGAAGATGATTCCTGGTGGAAAACTCCAAATAGCACTACATGATGGCCGCAATATATTGCTCCCAGAAGGGGCAAAGCCATCAGATTACAAATCGTTGGATACACTGAAGATATCCATCCCGAACCAGAAGATTATATCTTCGATACCCCTCGACAATGGTGCTTACAGCATAGTCACCCGGGGAAAGAACGTCGGGATTGAGGGTAAAATTGTTGAGATTGAAAGGCGGTTAGGCTCTCATGCAAGTACAGTAACACTGGAGGATCCAGATGGGAACAGAGTCCAGACAGCTCTGGAATACGTGTTCGTCGTGGGTACCAAGAAACCAGAAATCAGCCTTAGTTCCGCTGGAGGGTGTGAATAATGAGCATTCCATACGAACAGCTCTATGTTGAAGAGTGGAAGGCATGCCCGATGCGTGAGCCGCTTATCTCGAAGATCGTAGTGGACATCTGCGCCGGAGGCGGAGAGGAGATGGGCAAGGCATCCACGATACTGGAACAGTTGACTGATCAAACTCCAGTCAGGTCAAAGGCCCGCCAGACGGTTAGAGAGTTTGGTATCAGAAAGAATGAAGCGATTGCCGTAAGAGTCACTCTGAGACACAAAAAAGCAGAGGAGTTCCTGATTAAAGCTCTCAAGGCCAAGGAGAATGTACTCCTGATCAAGAACTGGGACTTGGATGGTAATTTTGCCTTTGGAATCGGTGAGCACATAGACATACCGGGAGTGAAGTATGACCCTCAGTTGGGCATTCAAGGTATGAACATCACTATCTGCATCGAACGTCCTGGCTTTAGAGTGAAGCGAAGACGTAGGCGGAGAAACAAAATCCCATACAGACATAGGCTAACACCGGAAGAGAGTATGGTCTTCATCAAGAATAAGTTTGGAGTTGAAATACTCGAAAAGCTGCGTGAGAGGACCTATCTGTTCTGAGGTGAAATATGATGAGTACAAAGAAAGATCGAGGAAGACAGCGAAAGAAGATGGGCAAAGGAAGCCGGACTTGTCACCGATGTGGTACTCACAGGGCCATAATCCGATCGTACGGTCTGAATATGTGCCGACGCTGTTTCAGGGAAACAGCTGTTAAACTGGGATTCCGCAAGTATAGTTAGGAGGTCTGTGAAGAAATGACACTACTAGATCCACTGGCTGATGTGATGTCAAGCATATACAACAGCGAGCTAGTCGGGAAACCGGAGGTCGTTATTGCACCAGCTTCCAGCCTGATAGAGAGAGTATTGCAGGTCATGCAATCAAGGGGTTACGTCGGCGAATTCGAGCGCATCGATGATGGAAAGGCTGGCAGAATCAGAATACAGCTTATGGGCCGAACCAATAAGTGCGGAGTAATCAAGCCGCGATATCCTGTCAAGCGCGATGGTTTTGAGAAATATGAGAAACGCTTCCTGCCAGCATTCAATTATGGAATACTGATTGTGACCACGCCTAACGGGGTCATGACTCATGAAGACGCAAAGAAGGAAGGAATCGGCGGACGATTGCTTGCATACGTATACTGAGGTGAAACGAAGATGTCAGGCAAACCAAGCTATAGGCAGCGTATCGAAATCCCCAGTGATTGTCAGGTCAATCTAGAGGGCAAGACTATCACGGTGACGGGAACTCTCGGAACGCTTGAAAGGACATTTCCTGAACCTCAGACGAGCATCGTCATGGAGGGCAATGAAGTGGTAGTATCCACCATAAGGTCTCGCAAGAGCACCCGAGCTCTGGTAGGTACCGCTATTGCTCACGTGCGTAACATGATCACGGGTGTGCAGCATGGCTATGAATACAAGATGAAGATCGTGTACAGTCACTTCCCCATCACCGTCGAGGTGAAGGGCAAGGAGGTTATGATCAAGAACTTCATCGGAGAACGTGGCGTTCGTAAGGCACGCGTCATAGGTGACGTTGAGATAAAGACCGGAGAAGATGATGTAATCATCAGCGGCATCAACATCGAACACGTGTCGCAGACTGCCGCGAACATACAGCTCGCCACAAAGATCCGTCACAAAGACAGGCGTGTCTTCCTTGACGGCATCTACGTCCTCACGAAGAGGAAAGGTGAAGCGGTCAAGTCGATAGTATAGGAGGCGAGATGATGTCCAAAAAGCCAAAAATGACAGATGTCGATGGAGTCGGGCCAAAGCTAGAGGAAAAGCTTGTCGCAGCTGGGTTCAAGACCGTGGCGAAGGTGTCGAAGAGCGATCCTGCGAAGCTTGCAGCCAAGGTAGACGGCCTTAGCGAGAGCAGAGCAGCTGATATCATTTCATCTGCCAAGAAGATTGTGCCAGAGGCTCCGAAGGCAAAGAAGCCTGAACCGAAGAAGGAGAAGCCCAAAAAGGCACCAGCCAAGAAGAAGGTTGAACCGAAGGTCAAAATCAAGAAGGCACCTGTAAGGAAGAAGGCCAAGAAGAAAGAGAAGGAGATACACGCCAGGGACAAGCTCATTGATCAAAGACTTCTCAGGATTGCAAAAGAGATGAGAAGGAAGCAACCTCGGTTCCGCCATGAACAAGCACATCGCTGGACGCGTGTAAGCGATTCCTGGAGAAAGCTACGCGGAATAGATAATGCAACACGAGAGAAACGTAAGGGCCGCATAGCCATGGTATCTCCGGGGTACAGAAAGCCAAAGGCTGTGAGAGGTATGCATCCCTCAAGATTCGTTGAGGTCCTCGTCCATAGGCCAGCTGATTTCGAAGAACTGAACCCCGAGGTTCATGCTATCAGGATTGGAGCAACCGTCGGAATGAGGAAACGTCAAGCGATTCTCAAAAAGGCCGACGCAATGTCCCTAAGAGTTCTGAATCCTGGCGCTCCTGAGAGCATCTCAGAAGAGGACCTCTTCTCGGAGCTCGACGTGGAGGTTGACTAGAGATGAAGCTTACATCCCAAAAACGACTCGCTGCCCAAGTGATGAAAGTAGGGAAGACGCGTGTTTGGATAGATCCAGAATTCGAAGATGAAACCAGCCTTGCAATCACTAAGGAAGATATCCGCCGTCTTGTTGATGAGGGCGTAATCCAGAAACGGCCCAAGAAAGGTGTGAGCAGAGGTCGGGCGCGTCACAATATGCGTCAGAAGCGGAAGGGTCAGAGAAAAGGGCCTGGCAAGAAGAAAGGCAAAGCCACTTCCAAACTTTCAGGCAAGGATCGATGGATGATGAAGATACGCCCAATGCGTCGTGAGTTAAAGCGACTCAGAGGCGAGAGCAATATCACGCGTGGGGTATATCGCGAGCTATACTTGAAGGCAAAAGGCAACGCGTTCAGGAACACTGCGCACATGAGGACTTACATCAAAGAGCACAAGTTAGGGAAAGTGAAATAATGGCTCATGGACCGACATACAAAGTCAAGTTTAGACGCAGACGAGAAGGAAAGACGAACTACTATCGTCGCCGTCGACTACTGCTCTCAAGACTCCCGCGCCTTGTGGTCAGGAAGACCAATACAGGAATGGTAGTCCAAGTTGTAAATGCTAGGGTGGCTGGTGATATGACTGTGGCATCCGCAGTTTCACCAGAGATCTCCGATCATGGTTGGACTGTTAGTGGTGGAAACTTGCCGGCCGCCTATCTTACCGGCTTGCTAGCTGGTCTAAGAGCTAAGAGTAGAGGCGTAGAGAATGCAGTGCTTGACATTGGACTCAATCCTCCAGTGAAGGGCTCGAAAATCTTCGCAGCACTTGCTGGAGCGCTAGATGCAGGCCTTAACATCTCACACAATCCAGATGTTCTGCCAAATGAAGCCAGACTATCTGGCGAACACATCGTGGCGGCGTACAATCACTTTGCTAAGAGCGCAGGCGACTCACTGATGTTTTCAAAGGTGGGAAAGAAGAAGATAACCATTACAAGCATTCCAAAACAGTTCAAGAAGGTAAAGAAAGCCATCTTGGAGTTACCGAAGGCAGAGCTCAAGAAGAAAAAGAAGAGAAAGGCGACACCTGCGAAGAAGGCTGCCGCCAAGAAGCCCGTTAAGAAGGCTGCAGAGAAACCCGCGGAGAAAGCACCTCGTGCAGTGCCCAAAAAACCGAAACCCAAGAAGCTCCTTGCGCGGAGAGGTAAGAAAAAATAGGGGATGATACATGATGAGTAGAAGAGGTCAAAGACAGCGTCGACAACCCCGACAGGACGTGGACCCGCTTAAGGACTGGGTTCCCAAAACCCGGTTGGGGGAGCTGGTCAAAGAAGGCCACATCAACAGTCTGCAGGAGGTTCTACAGCAGAACTACCTCATTAGAGAATCCGAGATTGTAGATATGCTGTTTCCAGAACTCCAGCAGGAGATTGTGGACGTGAACTTAGTTCAACGCCAATCAGACAGCGGCCAACAGAAGAGCTTCCGCATTACCGTTGTCGTCGGTGATGGCCAGGGCAACATCGGGATCGGTATAGGGAAGGCTCCGGAGTTTGTCCCATCGATTAGAGCAGCCGAAGCTAGGGCCAAGATGAACATCACACCATTGCGCAGGGGCTGTGGTTCTTGGGAATGCCGATGTCACGACCCTCACAGCGTCCCGTTTGCAGTGAAAGGAACGTCGGGCTCAGTTCATGTGACACTCAAGCCGGCTCCAAAAGGAACTGGTTTAGTCACGGCTGATGTCGGCAAGATAGTTCTTCGAATTGCAGGACTAAAGGATGTATGGTCAATGACAAAGGGCCGTTCTAGGACATCCTCGAACTTCGCCAAAGCATTTGTTGATGCTCTTTCAAAGACATACAAGATGCTGCCACCTCTGGAATGGGCAACAGCAGGAGTGACTGAGTCATGAGTGAAAATGGAGCCGTCATACTGGCGATACGTCTCAGAGGACAAGTGAGTGTTAAACCTCAGATCGAGGACACATTGAAGAAGTTGCGTCTGGGTAGACTTCACCAGGCAAGGGTCATCAAGCTTACACCTAGCCTTCAGGGAATGATTACCAAGAGCAAGGATTACATCACATGGGGTGAAATCGACGCTGACACTGCGTACATGATTCTAGTCAAGCGTGGCCGCCTCTCAGGAAACAGACGCCTTACTGATTCCTATGTGAAGAAGAATTCAAGCCATTCATCGATTAAGGCGCTCGCCAAAGGACTGGCTGCAGGAACCGCCAGCGTGAACGACGTTGAAGGACTCAAACCTGTCTTTAGGTTGACCCCTCCGAAAAAGGGCTTTCGTGGCAAGCGCAATCTCCCCGTTGGAATGGGGGGCGTGAACGGATATCGAGGTGCTGGGATCAACGAGCTTGCACAAAAAATGATTTGAGGTGAATTTGGTGTCTTGGGATAGCGATTCATTTGATGAGGATCAACGCAAAGCAATCCGCAAATGGTTAGGTGACTTTCTTCCCGAGTCAGTATTCCAGCAAATCGATGAGATGATGGACCGCATGATGCAAGGTCTGAGCGAGGGAGGAATGCTTGACCCAGAATCCATGGAGAAATTCATGCGCAACCCGGAGAGCACGAACCCCTTTGTGTTTGGCTTCTCAATGCGTGTCGGGCAAGATGGAAAGCCATTCATCCAACGGTTTGGTAACACCAACCCAGATGTAGAGGGCGCCAAGATGGCTCATCGGTTGGAGCCATTGGTTGACGTCATGGAAGAGGATGACGAAATCATAGTTGTAGCAGAACTGCCCGGTGTAGAGAGAGATGAAATTAAGGTCCGAATCAAGGGAACTACACTCACAATCCATGTTGAAAACCCAGCTCGTCCATACCATAAGGAGATTGAACTCCCTGGTAAGGTGAAGAAAGAACAGGCCAAATCGGCAATTCGAAACGGAGTCCTAGAGGTGCGACTCAAGAAAGCATAGTAACGGAGGAACTAGTGATGGAGAAGCGAAAATCGAAGAAGATCCACAAGATGAGAGGCCGCAGGGCCGCTGGTTACGGTTTCAGTGCGGGTCATCGCGCATCAGGACAGCGGGGTGGCAAGGGCATGGCTGGGTCTAAGAAGCACCACTATCAAAGAGTCATGGCAGAGAACCCCAACTACTTCGGGAAGCATGGATTCAAGAGACCTCTCAAAATGATTAGAGGCGAAACCGTTCTAAATGTTGGCGACTTGGATGAGGCTGCTGATAGGCTCGTCGCATCGGGACATGCCACCAAGACAGGGCGTAGATACACCATTGACGTTTCACGTCTTGGCATTAACAAGATTCTGGGTTCCGGAAAAATCACACGTCAACTGAATCTGACTGGCGTCAAGTCCATCAGTGTAAGAGCCCGAGAAAAAGTAACTGGCAAAGGCGGGACCATTGACCTTCCAGTCGAAAAGTGAAACAGCCCACGGATGCAATTGTGTCATAAACCGCGCATGGTCATTGCTGAGTTGAAGCTGTAGTACACGACTTTGGGAACCACTATGTTTAAAGGTTCAGCCCATTTGTTGGCCGAGAAAACCAGCAGGAGAAGTAAGGTTGCCTAGCACCTTTCTAAAAGCCCTATCACCATTTGTAAGAATATTGCCTGAAGTAAAGGCACCAGACCGTGAAGTTTCTTTCAAAGAGAAAGCTGTTTGGACGATTGTCGTACTTCTGATATTCCTAGTAATGTCACATATGCCGCTCTACGGCGTGGACGCAACGCAAGGCACTGACTATCTGTGGGCAATGCGAGTTATCCTCGCAAGCACCAGAGGAACGTTGATGGAACTAGGGATAGGTCCTATTGTAACTGCAGGGCTAGTTATGCAACTTCTTTCAGGATCAAAGATCATCAATGTTGATTTCGGGGACCCAGAGGACAGAGCACTGTTCACTGGTGGACAGAAAGTTCTCGCACTATTCATGACAGGCTTCCAAGCAATTGCATACATTATGGGTAATGCCTATGGCCAGTTGACAGCAAATGAAATGGTGTTAGTGTTCGTTCAACTCTTTGCTTCCGGTGTCATAGTCATTCTAATGGACGAGTTGATCCAGAAGGGATGGGGACTCGGTTCAGGCGTTTCACTATTCATCATGACGAACGTTGCTGGACAGGTCGTGTTCAACATGTTCAACGTTACTGAGTTCGAAACCGTAATCGGGGATGCTCCGGTAGGCTATCCTCAGGACTACACCAACTTGCCAAAGGGAATTATTGCTGCGGTTATCCAGAATATTATGAGAGTAGCAGGCGTTGGTGGCGATACATTTCCAGCAGTCGATGTGAGCTGGCTTGTGTTCCGCAACGGCTTCAATCCGAGCCTCTTCACACTTGGCGTCACGTTCCTAATCTTCGGAGCGGTGATTTGGTTAGAGTCTGTGCGTGTCGAGATACCGCTTCAATATGCCAAGTACAGAGGAATGAGGGCACGGTATCCAATCAAGCTGCTGTATACATCAAACATTCCTGTAATCCTGGCGCAGGCGTTATACGCGAATGTTCTATTCTTCGGTCAGATAATCTACTCGAACTGGAACCCCAATGGTACGAACCCGCTCCTTAACCTCATTGGCACGTTTCATAAGGATCCTAATTCCAGCCGTATGATAGCGGATGGAGGACTCGCCTACTACATCACGCCACCACAGGGGATTTTTGGGATCATGAATGAGCCGCTTGGATTGCTTCATGTGGCGTTCTATGCAGGAGCTATGATTCTGCTATGTTGGGGCTTCTCGAAAATCTGGGTGGACATCAGTGGAATTGCCCCGCGAGATGTGTCAAGACAGCTTCTGGGCTCAGGGTACATAGTTCCAGGCTTCAGGAGGAGCGAGAGGGTTCTTGAGCGTCTCCTCGAACGCTATATTCCAATAGTCGCAGGCTTGGGCGGGTTCCTCATAGGGGTGCTCGCTGCAACTGCGGACATCCTCGGCGCATTAGCGAGCGGGACAGGTATCTTGCTGATGGTATCGATCATAAAACAGTACTACGAAACCATAGCGAAGGAGCAGCTCGCTGGAATGGGCGGAGAAGGAGTCGCTGGACTTCTTGGAATCCTATGAAGTCCTAGAATCTTAGCAAAGGCGTGATACTAGGGTCAATGAGTCTAGGATGAGGCGCGTTCACGACCGAGGAGGCTGTCAAGAGAAGATACTTATTCCTACGATACCCTCTCTTTAACGAAGGTGGGATACATCCATGAAGAGGGAAGTCATCACAGGTGTTCTGTTGATCATCGTTATGGCCCCTGCATTGGTACAGGCTGCAGCACCAGCTCAAGAGAACGACATACTACCTCTTGCTGACCTCGATATATGGGTAGACCAATTGTCAGTGTATTGCTACAACTGGACCCAGCTTGATGTGGGCAATGTGATCTACGTGGACTTTGAGGTCACATCCGGGGCGGAAATCACGTTCTTCATCTGTGATGCGGAGAATTACGACCTCTGGATCAACGAACAGAATGCGACAGCCTATGAGGTACAGAATAGCGTGGGAAGTTACTCGACAAGCTTCAGCGTGCCCTCAGATGGTGTGTGGCGCGTTGTGTTCATTAATTACAACTCGCTTGTCAGGAAGCATATTGAAGGAACTGTCGAGATAATATATCCCACATCACCATCTAATTTGGCATTTGGGGCCCTACTCATAGGCATTATCTCAGTTCTAATTCTTGGGATTGCAGTAGCGTTTCACCCTATAAGAAAGCGCGCGAAGATGAGGAAAGATATGCTGGAGTATGGACAACCTCCATCTCAACGGACTGACACATCTGGGCGAACGAGAACGAGCTATTGCTCAACCTGCGGCCATAGCCACCATCTTCCGAATGCCCGAGTCTGCTCGAACTGTGGTGCCCCTCTTGATTCCCCTTCAGACATCTCGTAGAAGCAGATATCTCATCATCCAAGCACCCACGCTCCAACAACGTATGGTCTACGGAAATCTACCGAACGGTCGCACTTTGCTATTCTTGCCCTACAAGCCGTAGCTTGTTCAACTTTGAATATGAAACTCTTGCAAGGGAACAGCTCACTGGAATGGGCAGAGAAGGAGTCACAGGATTACTCGGAATTCCATAAAACCCTAGAAGCTTAGCAATTAAGCTGGAGCTGCTTGATAGAGGTTCAGGGTTTCAAGCACCGAGGTCACGAGACCGAAGACAAGAATGACTCCCAACATGAACGCAATAGATGGTGAGCCATCATATAGCAAGAGAAAAGAGAGCACAAGAGCACTCGCATAGAATGAGGCGTAGAGTGCAAATCTTGGAATCATCGAGCTTCTGATCTTCATGAAGAAGCGAGTCACTCCAACTCGAACTTCCCTCTTGACTTGATAATCACCATGTGGAGTGACCTCGACAAGCCCCATCTCTGAGAGCTTGCGCAGGTGATATGCCGCAAGGCTGGGGCTGGAGAATCTGGTCCCTCTTTGTATCTCTCGCAGGCTCATAGACCCACGATGGTTCAACATATACCAGTATGCGCGAAGAGTTCGGCCACTCAACCGAAGGGACAAGTCGTCGTCATCATCATCTGGTGTGCTTCTCCCTCTGCCGTCTTTCATCGTTGGATTCGCCCCATTACCTAGATTCAATGTTTCCAGACAGACCTGTCTTGTATCTGGGAAAGATATCACTGTATTGGCGGCGAAGACGTGATGCACTCATTCAGTAGGTAACTCCCTACGAATGAATCTGTACACTGAAAAGCCAACAAGCGCACTTGATATGGACGCCAATGTCAGTATCAATAGGGAGTCAATGATAGAATAGCTGGACAGCTCAGGAAGATCAATGATCTCATTGTATCCTCGGCCCTCAAGGTACTCTCCAGAGAAGGCATCCACGAGAAGATCGTAACGATACCCCGAGTGGTTGCTGACCTGCGAGTCCCAGGTTGCGTTGACCTTGACAGTGATGTACCATGTCAACCGCAGCTGAGGGGAACCATCAGTTGATTGTATGCTCCAAACAGATACCAGGACCGGACCTCTCTGTACCACAGTCAAGTTCGGACCCAGCCCACACTCCTTCAAGGCAATCGTCTGTGCATCCATCTCAGAGATTCGCCCAGCTGTGGGAATCGGTCCGAACTCCGTCCAATGGTACCAGAACTCTCTGATTACTGCAGTCTTCAAGTCAACATGTATGCGGATGCCTTCAGGATGCCGCTCATTGAGGGGACTCCCTCCCACGAATATCTGCCCTTCGTAGTGCTTGAAGATAGTATCGAAACCCGTGTAATAAGCGGCGGAGAGACGCTTGGTGCCCATATAACGAGCATTCTCCGGTATGGATAGGTTGTTCTTCTCTAGAAACGAGTATGCGCTTGCCTCTGCCTCCTCTGCACTGATATCACTGCCATTTGCATGCAACGGACCTTGGGTCCTGGGCCCAAAGTTCGAGCATGCTATCACATCGCCTGAGATAGCATTGACCCGAATCGTTGTGCTGATACGAGAACCATAGATTACGAATCCCCAGGTTGGTCTATACCCCACGAGGCCTGATATGTTTAGGTTCATGTTTTCAAGGAAGGACTCGTTGACATTGTGCCGCAGAAACGCCTTGGCGGCCTCAAAAGCGTCAGACTCCGACAGCAGTGGCTGGTCCCAAAGGGTGGAGTCAACTCGGTAAGTGGGGTCGTTGACAGTCATATTCTTCATGTCGAATGAAGGGTTCAGCCCCACACCTACCAGATCAGCGAACATAGTTTCATTCACAGGAAGGCCAACGTCACTTTCATTGGACGGGATTTGGGATGCCACTCCTACACATAGTCCACCAATGAGCAGTCCTATAACGACTGCGACTGTAACTCTCCTGGCCACCATCCACTCGCTCATCTACCGCACCTCCGTTGCATCCACAACACACGATGTTGCAGACCAATCTATCACATTACCTATTCGCATGGTTCGTATAATAGGCTAACTTTTTCAGAAGTTGTACAACTATTTTCAAAGTAGCAGTTGCCTTTTTTTCACTCGGGGCTCCCACATCCTTCCAAGTGATTGATTGCCCTTCGCGCAGTGGAAAATTGGGGTATCCAAGGAGCGGCGACACAGTGGTCTGCCAATTTTGCGGGTCCACAGCACATGCTGTTGACATCCTCGAGAAGTTCAAGGGTCTGCTGTAGCAAATAACCGTCTTGACTGACACTAGTCTTCAGACCAACGACCTTCCACGAGATCTATTGCTCCGAACTTGTGGGCACTCCTCTTCTGCCCATCTATCTCGAACTCTTCTCGACCATAGTACTGTGTAATTATCATGAACACGACCGCGTCGTCAACAGGGTCCGCGTTCATTGAGAAGTCCTCAGGGTTTGCCCCCATCTGCTTCGTTATCATTGAGGGGAGTGATATCGTGACCCTTCTAGCATCGACCGACTCTGTTTCAGGGTCGAACTCACAGAGGTACCCCCAGAGGCGCAGGTACATCCCAGAACCAGTGGCGATAGGGTGGATTTGTGTTGGGACAATGCATAGGTATCGCTCCGCCAAGTCTTCATCCCACTGGACCTTCTCGAACGGCTCGTCGTGGTCCAAGTCCTCGATTGCACTCATAGACATGGTTGCGAGTGTGTGCAAGAGGACAAGATTGGGTTCCATTTGTTCCCGTTCATCTTCCAACTCGCTTTCTTCTTCGACTTTTGCATCTTCGCTCTCTTCTTCGTCATCTTCTACGTCTTCGCTCCCCTCTTCGTCCTCATTTTCCGCGTCTTCAGTTTCCTCTTCGTCCTCTGGGACCCAGTCCGGTTCTTCTTCGGACATCCAGTTTAGGTCGATGACAGTGAACTCAGCACCTAGAGTTTCGAATACACTCTCAAGGGGTGAATCTTCAGCTTCCAAGTTCACTTCATCCTTGTCGGACACCGGAATCACCTACACCCATATCATCGCTTCGTCCTTAAGACAACTACGCCTATTTGCATTCATTAGAAACAATTGAGAATGTTGCGAAAAATGATTGGACGCCTTGAAGAGCATGGTTCGGTTTCGAACTGGCAAGAGTCTATCTGGGCCGCCTGCTGGCCCGTTTCCCCCCGAACGTAGTACATTGGACAATGTATGTTAGGTGTAGACACTTGACTGCCATTGCGAACACATATCAGGAAACGATTCCATCTTGTTTTGTAACGGTACGCCAAGGTGATTCTATTGCAAGTGTGCGCCAAATGCAAGAAGACGAACCTGCCGACGCGCAAATTCTGCATCGGATGCGGTTCTTCGCTTCTTGTCCATGCAATCAGGAGAAAGAAAAAGCGCTTAATGTTGGTTCCAAAGAAATTGAATGCCGCTGCCGAGAGGTACTATTCTGTCATTGAAGCATCCTATTCAGGTCTCAAGACAGAAGACTCCGGTGCTATTGACAGTCAAGATGAGTGTGTTCGCCCTAGTCAGATAGTACGCAATCGCATTATAAAAACGAAGTACACAAGGGTTGAATCAGAACTTGAGAAGGCCCGCAGAGCATTTGCAAGAGCTGATGTAATAGGCATCAGGAAGGAAACGGCAGGCATCGTCGAAACCCGCATGGTGCGAGCCAGCGAGATACCGGAACTCATGAGAAAGGCTCAAGAAAGGAAAAGGACGCCGATTCGAGAGACCCCTGACATAGATGCAATGAGAACCAGAGAACCCGTATCTCGGAAGGCTATGACCGGAGAAACTCCAGCGAGAGAAGCCGCTGAGAGGAAGATGTTGGGAGCATTGTCCACTTACGTTGCGCCGGCTAGGGCAGATTCGCCTTCCAGCCCTGCACTAACAGAAGACATGGCATTATCAACCGGAAATCAAGTCGGCCAATTTGCTAGTTTCAGCTCGTCAAGATATGAAGTGGCACTTTCGGAACCCATGCCAGAACATCAAACTGATAGCCCATCGGCAGTCGAAGTGCCGCTGATCTGGGAGTTGGCCCCTGAAACACCGCCCGAGGGACGTGCGGCCGCGGCGACACCGCAGCTGAAGTCGGTATCAGCACCGGAGGCCAGCACGTTCGAATACCCCCGCGCGGTCTACAAAGCGATGGGAGCTGCTAGATTGGAACAAGCGAGACGCCTTGCTGCTACGGGAAGGAAAGAGGAAGCACGAAGAGCTGCCTACATCTCTAGAACATTCTTTGAGCTGGCACGAGACGAAGCTGGCATCACTCTAGTTGACCGTCTTGAAGGCATCCGAAGTGACAAGTAAGTCTGTGACACGACTCAGCGTCTAGAGAGAAAAGCATCATGGAAGCAAATATAAAACCGACAGCGTGAGCACCGACCAGTTCTCTAAGAAGGCAGGAGTCCTCCATCATGAGCGAATCGAGAAACACAGTAATCGTAACGGGAATCCCAGGCGTCGGGAAGACAACTGTTATCAATTCAGCCATAGAATTGGTTAAGGAAAAACATGGTGAAGATGTGCTTCTTCTTAACTTTGGCTCGGAGATGTTTGAGGTCGCATCAGCACAGGGCACTGTCAAGAACCGTGATGAGCTGCGGAAGCTACCGACAGCGACCCAAAGAGAGATCCAGAGAAACGCAGGTGAATCAATCGCCCAGAAAGCCAAATCTGTTCGAGTAATCGTTGACACGCATACGCTAATCCAAACAGACAATGGATACCTCATTGGGCTGCCCGAATGGGTTGTTCGAGCGATTCAACCAAAGACCGTGGTTCTGGTCGAAGCAGACCCTGAGAATATCGCAAGCCGTCGGAGCTCTGATGAAACTCGCACGCGCGATGTCCAGATAGTTGACGAGGTCAAAACACACCAAGAAATGTGCAGAGCGGCTGCAGTGGCCGTGGGAACCATCACTGGTGCAACAGTCAGAATCATTAAGAATCGCGAAGGGAAGGTTGAAGAGGCGGCAGAGGCGCTGGCAAGTGCTTTAATGGAGTAGGACTGTGATGCAGGACATCTTCGCACCCATCGTGTTGTGGCTA
>JAUWOA010000073.1 GCA_030612365.1 Candidatus Thorarchaeota archaeon | reverse complement strand
ATTGCGCATGATGCTCATAGCTGAGAATGGCTTGACTGTTCCCCATGAGATTCGTTCATGCGCTCTTGTTCCAACTCGTGAGGCCACCTTTACCATTTCGTGACTGAGTTGGGCTACGTCTTCATCAACAACCAGTTGCCTCTTCAGGGTCAATCGTTTCAGGGTTGTCTTGATTCTAGAGTCATCAATTAGGTCTATCAGTTCTGTTATGTCGATAGTTGAATCAATCTCAAGACCTCGTTCTCCTGTCACTCGTATAGGAAAACCAGCTCTAGTACCGTGCTGCCCCTTGATCATCTCGATCACAAAGTCAAGTTCTGTTTCAGCTCTCTCTGCAAACTTGACCGTTCTCTTTTTTTGATCAAAGCCTGCCATGTAGAACTGATCAAGTAAAGGACGAAGCCTGAAGATTAGGAGATTGATATATCGAGAGGCATCACTTGTAGGAACTGATTGGATGAAACACTGCCTGCAAAGTTCTACTAGATGTCCTCGAATGGCATCCACAAAGTCCAGTGACGGAAGAAGAGGGTGAGTGATAATGACTGTTGGTCGACGTCTTGAGCCCCCATATGCAGAATGCCATCGGAAGTATTCATCTTCTGCCTTGGTCACTCTTCTAACCTCTATCCTATCAGGCTTGGGAAAGGGATATCTTGTCATGGCTAGAAACCTGAATCGGGCTCCAGCTATGTTCAGTAGAGTGTTCAAAGGTCCTATTGTTCCATCATGCCAAGAGTATACTCTCTTGGTCTCCGTGTTTCCATAGAGCGCTGTTGTGTTGAAGACTACTGCTAGGAAGTTCTTTCTGAGATGTTTCTCAACATCACAGACGGGCACAAAACGATCTGGATCTCTTACACGACTCAGTGTCTCTCTCTTGGTCTTCGCTTTTTCCCAGAGTGCCCATGACCGTTCATATATCTCAGGGAGTTCATCTGTCCCTCGTCTGATAAGGCGAAGAAGAGTACTCATTGCCGCTGTTTTCGCTTGTCGCATTGCTCTATCTGGATGGAGGATTCGTGATTTCCCTCGCGACACAATGACTCCTTTTTCTCTCTCTTAATAAAGACACTTCAATCATGGGATGAACATGGAAGAGCGCAATTTCATGCCCAAGATAGTGTTTCATCAGACGACTATCTAATAAGTGTCCAAGTTTGTCTAGGATTCTTGGAGCTGTTGCCAACCCTATCCGATAGCCGTCCTAGCGGGCCAGCCAGCACAATTCTTGCTATTGCAAAGGAGGCTGCAAGTATTCCCAACTCGGTTGCGCCCACCCCTAGCTCCACGATGTAGAACGGGAAGATGGGCATGATGATACCGAAACCAATCTACAGAATGCTCAAGGATAATGCGAGCGCTAGGACCTGCCTCATGCCGCCAGAGGAAAGCGATGTTTCCTGCTGTGCGTTGGGTTCAGATCTATCAGGCTCCATGGGACTAGACGCTCATCGCGGAACGCTTTTTGCGCTTTTTCAGCCTTCCCGAATCGGATGCTAAATGACTGGCTACTCGAGAATCACACGATTGACACCCGGTATGGAAGTCAAAGCCTCTATTGCGGCCCCTCTCATTGGCTCTTCAGTCACGACCTTCAAACAGGCTTCTTCGCAGATAGCAGCATCCTCAGCTAGCACTTGGCGTATCGAAACACCATGACCCGATATGGTTGAGGTGACCTGTGATAGAATACCGGGGTCCTCAGGACTCTCCACGTAGATTGTCACAACTCCGTATCCCAGAAGTTTTGCCACCTTCTCAAGCGATGCTCCCGCTGGCCGAATTAGAGAAAAGAACTTGAAGATGGCCTCGTCTTTGCAGACATCCTCAGTTGTTGCGCGAACAGTTCGCCGGTCCACACCCAGCGCGTCACCTATCGCCTTGAGAGGTATCCGCACATCTCTGCACTTGATAACTCCCGGGGCTTCGATGTGAAAACCGTGACAAATCAACGCTTTTGCAACTTTCAGCCTGAGAGGCATATCATTGAAACGCTCGACAATCTGCTGCCACATTGGTACGGCATCCTCAAAACGTCAAATCAGACATCTAATGCCTTTTCCATAAGCACTTCATCGATAAAGCCTTTCGGCATCCTGAAATGACGCTCTCTTTGCCCCACAATTCGATAACCGAGTGACTCGTAGAGTGACAAAGCCATCGAATTACTCTCGAAAGTGCTTAGAACGATTTTCTCAAAGTCCCTTTTGACAGCGGCAGTTTCCGCTTCAAGCATTAGCGCCCGACCCACACCTATGCTCCGGAAATCGCTGAGAACTATAATTCCCAACTTAGCAACGTGCTGCGACGCTGTCCACTCCTCTGGTTGGAGCGTCAGGTGCCCGGCATACAAGCCATCTACATGCGCAACTAGCAGAACCTCTCTGCAATGATGAGTGCGCTGAATCCAGGTCACCCAATCAGCAACAGATGCGTTGGGTGCAAGGGTAGGTAGCCACAACCCTTCCTCGACTACCTGCCGAAAGCCGCTATGAAGGTCTCTTGCGTCTTTTGGATTGGCGTGTCGTGTGGTTATTATTCTGTCATCCTTAGACTCCAACTGAGTTGGCTTCATGAGAGAACCTCTCCTCGCGTGCCATTTGGCCAGACAAAAAAGGATTGCTGTGTGACGAAGCTCTCATGTCAAGTCACTAAATTCGCTCTAGCATTGGAATGTCCACCCTCACACCCGGTCGAGGAGCCGAACAGGCATAAACTCGGTCCAAATCGATAACGCCAACACTATCACTAATAACTCTGAACGTACCCTTCACTTGAAATGCTGCTGGTTCAAGTGTGACGAGCGATACTGCTACTCGTTGACCATCCTTGAGTTCAAGTCCTCTTCGTTTCTCCTCGCTTCTGTGCACGACAAGCCGGTTCGAAGATGCCGGGACAATACCAAATGACGGGAACAGCGAGAGATAACCATCATCTTCCACGAATGCAATCGCCTTTACTGCTGCCATCCAGCTGAAACGCTCCATGACATTCCTAGGCATATTGCCTTCATCGGTCTCAACTGTTGGAATCTTTCTGGCGGCTAGCTTCGCCTTGACGTATGATAACAAGACTGACGGCTTTGAAATTTTATAGTTGGGACTAGACCATAGAGGGTGTGCCACGCCAACCGAACGTGCACTTGTGTACTGATTGTACCTGAAGAGCGGTGTCATTACCATGAACTCGTAAAATTCGTCATTTCTGTGATACGACTCAAAATCGGCCCGAATCAGCCAATTATCAAGGTCTGTAGTCATCACTAGAAGTCCAATCTCGTTGTTACCGGCTTCAAGGTTTTTTCTAGTCTTGTTATTCATGAATTCGCCGTAAACAAGCGTCTTGCCGTCTGGGTATACAGTCCACGACATAACTAGGGCAATATTAGGCTCGCCAGTGTTATCTTTGGTCGCCAGGAACTTGGGGTTCTCAAGAGGTTTCAATGTTTCAACTAGCTCTTTGGATAATATCTCAACCACAGCGATTGGCCTCCTTGTTTGGAATAGTCATTAATTTCTTGCTCGATTTATGCTTGGTCATTCCGGACCAGTGTGCGTTCGACACACCACGCTCAATGGCGATTGAACAGAGCTTGTCCATTGCGCCCTCACTCATTAGGTCGTAATCTTTCAAGGGGTATTCAAGGTCAAACAGTGCATACTTATCCAGACACATTTTGTTGAACGCGAGAAGATCGTATCGTTCCGCGTTAGGCAGCTCTTTGACAATGAAATCTGCTATGGCACGGATGTTATCTGCACTGTCAGTGTGACCTGGAATAACGGGGGTTCGGACCCACATGGTTTTTCCGCTTGATGCTACTTGGCGAGCGTTTTGCAATACTCTTCCCAATGGTACACCCGTGTACTCCTCATGCTTCGCTGAATCCATTTGCTTCAAATCGTACAGCACCATGTCAACATTTTCAAGCAGTTTCTTCATCACATTCTCGCTGCAGTATCCACAGGTATCCAAGGCAACTTGGATGCCCTTCTCTCTTAGACCTGAAGCGATTTCTGTGACGAAGTCAGCCTGGAATGTGGGTTCCCCTCCGGATATCGTTACACCGCCGCCAGAAGTTTCAAAGAACGTCTTGTCACGAATGAGCTCCTCAACCAATGCATTGGCATCCCAGGTTTCACCCATCAGTTTAATCGCGCCTGTGGGGCAAGCATTCACACAACTTCCACATGCAATGCAGTTCTCGCGATCAATCTGCATACCGTCAGATGTGAACTGTAGGACTTCTTGTAAACAAGCTTCGATACATGCTTCATCCCCGATGCACTTCGAAGCATACCAGACAATCTGCGGTTCCGCATTGATCGTTTCGATATTGTGACACCAGCTACAGCGAAGGGGACAGCCCTTCATGAAGACAGTTGTCCTAATACCTGGACCGTCCTCCGTAGAGCATCTTTGGATGTTGGTAATGATACCACTTGTTGCAGTCATTACACATTATGCTCCGTTCTAGCAATAATTTCCGCTTGAAGCTCTCGCCCTATTTGAGTAAAGAAAGCATTGTATCCGGTCACGCGGATTAGCAGATTTGAATACTGGTCAGGATTCTTCTGTGCATCCCTGAGAGTTTTTGCATCGATAACGTTGATTTGCAGCGCGGTGCCGCCTACTTCGTTGTACGCCCTAAGGAGCGCAGCGAGCTTCTCAATATGCTCACGGGTTTCGACCATGGAGGGACTGATAGTAATCGTTTGAGATGCACCATTTGGAATCACTTCGAGACCTAGCTTGCCCACGGATTGTATTGATGCCGTGGGACCCCTTGCGTCCATGCCGGGAACTGCGCCAACGCCACCAGAAAGAAATTCGCCTCGGCGACGCCCATCTGGAGTAGCGGCAGTCAGAGGAGCAAGAGGGATGAAATAATTCCAGCTAAGGTAGCCAGCTCGGTATCTTCGGCCAGTATAGGGATTGCTGCGCTTGAAAGCTTCTTCAGCCCAAAACGTCGTAAGCTCTCGTGCAATCGAATCTGCATAATCATCATCGTTGCCGAATTTGGGAGTTTTCGACCTCAGGAGCTGCCGCGTTTCCTCGAAACCCTCAAAATTGGCCTTAAGGGCCTTGAGTAGATGCTCCATTGTTAGACGTCTATCTTCATATACCAGCTTCTTGACTGCAGCGACTGAGTCTGCCAAAGTAGCGATGCCCATTCCCTCCAGTGTTATGAAGTTCCAGTCGGTTCCGCCTTGGTTCACATCCTTTCCACGCGCGGCACAGCCATCCATTAGAGCGCTCAGATATGGAACTGGTTGATACTTCGCTCGAAGCGTGTCAGCCATATTTCCACAATCAATCAGAAGTTTGATCGTATGGGCCAGCTGTTTCTTCACTGCTGCCATGAAGTCTTCAAAAGACTTGAATTTCAAAGGATCACCAGTCTTAGGACCCACCTGCTTTCCCGTAGCAACATCCTTGCCATTGTTCAGCGCAAGCTCAACAGCCTTGGCAAGGTTGATGTTCACGTCCACAGTTCCAGATCGATCATTCCCTTGCATCGTGTTCTCAAGACAGCCAACAATACCGTAATCCCAAGCCTCTTCTCGTGGCACACCTTGCCAAATCATTCCTTCAATGCTGTGTTCGTCGAAGTTCATGAGAAACGGTGAACCCTGAGCCTTTGCAACCATCTCGGCTACGCGCAGAAGGAACTCCTGTGGAGTATTCTTGTGCAGGCGGATGTTAGGTTTGGGCTCGAGAAGGTTCATCTCATCGATTACCTCGAGAGCAAGCCAGGTCAGGTCATTTGTCATATCTTCACCATTCGGTCCGCAACCACTCAGAGTCATTAGCTGTCCAAAACTAGAGTAGATTCCCTGGTTAATTCCGACGCTTCCTTGGAAGTCGTACACATAGTTGTGCTTTATCCAGTAGCACTCCATTAGCTCCTTTGCCTCTTCGCGAGTCATCTCTCCGGATTCGATGGTTGCACGGTAGTAAGGATACATGTACTGGTCCCATCTGCCATGTGAGAGTCCTGCACCGGGATAGGATTCCGCGGCCATCACGAGCATATGGGTTGTCCATAGTGACTGCAAAGCTTCCCAGAAGGTTTCCGCAGGCTCCCAAGGTACTTTGTTGCAGATGCGTGCGATCTCCTCAAGCTCCTCCTTGCGCCGCGAATCGGATTCAATCTCAGCCAGTTCTTGAGCTTCCTTAGCATATCTCTGGTTGACAGCACGTGCTGTCTTACACGTTAGAATTAGTGCCTCAACGAACTCCCTGTGTTCTGCTGAAATTGGCTTTTTTAGTACATTCTCATACTCCTCCACCAAGCCACGGAAACCCACTCGAAGGACCTTCGCGTAGTTGGGAATGATGTGTCCAGGAGTAGCACTTGTAGTTCCCACGCCGAACCCGTTGAGACGGCTGGCTTCCTTGAACCACTTGTTCATCTCCTTGTTCCGTTTTTTCGTCTCGTCCTTATTCAATGCCTTTGAGAGAGCCGTGTTGAAATGGAAGCCTACTATCATCTCACCATCGAGGATGCGCGTGGGCATATAGTGCGTCATTGCTTCATGGAACACAATAGCCCTTCGCATTTGCAGTGTGTGATCCCAGAAGTCACCGGGTAGCTCGAGGTCAATGGCCATAGCGCTGAAAGATTCTCTAACCGAAGCTAGAAACATGTAGAGGGCTGGCTCGTTTGCCCAATCATGGAATGAGTACACTTGGTCCCAAGGAGCCCCTGTTGAGAATGCATAAGGCTCGTTCGTTTCAGTTCGATCATCAAAAGAGTAGAATTGTTCCCGCAGCTTCTTCACTCTTGAAGAGAGCTTCTCGGAATGCGACCACACATCTAGGGCGGGTGCTTCATTGTTATCAACAGTCATCTGCTACACCACGATGGAGTTCAACAAGTTTCATGACTGGTGCCCTATAACAATATAGTTGTACGACTATCAAACTGGCGCTAGCTTTAAAAACGGACTCAGAATTCTGGCCCAACGGCCCGACTTCATGTCGCTGATTGTCAGGAAGGCTCGACGATGAGAAAGACAAGCACACTAATAGCAATCATAATCATATCAGCATTGATTGTTGGATCAATCCGAATGCAGCCCATGGCCAAATCGGACGCTGATAGCCTAGCTGGAATTGGATTCTCATCACAGTCAATGATTAGAGCGGGCTTTGATTCAGAGAATGTTTCCATCGCGCTCTTGAACATGGCAAACCAGAGCACTGTGTCTGGTACATTCAATATGACAGTCAATATCACCTCTGTCAATGGTCAATTGAATCTCACCTTATTCATAGAGGGAGAGATCTATGCTGACTACAATCAGACCCTCATAGGTGTCGGAGAAAACAACATCACGGTAGACACGACAATCTTGTCTGAGGGGAATCTAAACTTCACCATGCTTTTTGAGAATGAAACGTTTACGCCAACAGATAGAGAGAGTTACACATTGGTGTTCAACGTCGACAATCATGGCCCACCGACTCTTGAGTTGATAGGGCCTGAGGCGGATTCTACGCTTACGGGCCTTTCAGACCTGTTAGTCAACATCTCGTCAGACTATTCTCAAGTCCATGTTAACGTCACTGTCAATGATGAGATAACACAGGAATACAATCAAACCCCGGTTTCTGTGGGACTGAGGAACCTGACTATCGACTGTAGTCGCTACGAAAACGGAGTCTTCGATATTAGGATTACAATATACACAGAGGAAGGGCTTGAGGTTTCGATAGTAAGAAGCTATTACTTCCTCGACTATGTATTCTTTTTTGTGAGAGGTCTTGCACACTATGATGCGATTTCAGGAAATGCTGAAGTCAAGGTTGTAGTGGAAACACCTTTCGAGAATGTAACATTTTCAGTACTTGTTGATGGCGCTATAGCCCCTGATGTAGCGAATATCACGGTTCCCGCAGGAACGTCAGCATTCTACCTCAATACAATTGGTTACTCAGAGGGAGAACACAACTTCACGTTCAAGGCGTATGCTCAGTTGGAGCACAAGTACGAAACCATGTTGACACTTATTGTAGACAATCACGGTGTGCCTATTGTAGAGTTCATTGGCTCAGAGCAGATGGTTGTGGGTCTTGCTGAGTTTACGGTGAACATCACCACGACTTGGGAAACAGTAAGTATGACTGTTTATGTTGATGGAAATGAGGTTGCTGGTCTCGTGAGCATCACAGTAGCAGCAGGCCAGAACACGTTCCTCATTGATGTGGGTAATTACACGAAGTTCGAGCACGATGTTAAGGTCGTCATCACCACCGATGAAGGAGAGAATGGAGAGATCGAAAAGAAATTCGGTTTTGCTTCAATCCGGATTGAGGAGATTGGTAGTTTGCTTCTTCTCCTTGGAATCGCTGTTTTCATACCCTTACTGCGCAAGAAGAATGGTCTACCAATCAAGCCAGTACTAATCGTGGATTTGATCTTCATTATCGTGATCGCAGTGGTATTTCTCGCTCTTGGTGTGACAACATATCCATTGATGATATGGCATTTCAATCTGAGCAGTATCTGGGCAATCGGTATTGCGCTTATCTTTGCAAACTGGACAATTCCGTTTGTGATGGGCGAATCAGATTAGTTTCGTGATTGGGATGTTTCTCGCAGGGCGAGAAGACCAATGAGAGCGATTCCCATAGGGTTGAACCTTATCGCTTGGAATCGTCGATGTAACGGTTCGCGCCTTCAACTGAATGGCTACTCTAGCAATTCGAGATATGATAACATCGAAGTACTGCGCCCCACTCACAGTAATGTCTGCCACAAACATGGCTCTCCTGTCCCCGTAATCTGCGCAGACGCCCACGCCGACAAGAGCGTCCTCAGAATAGAACTCGAAAAGCTCACCCCGTCGCCCACCATCAACGACTGCGCTTGCAGTTTCTGCGAGCAGACCAGGATATGCTACATTGGAAAACAGCATTGACTTCGGGAGCTTCGTGACATCCTCAAGACGCATCGTACGGACGTTGGTTGTATTCTTGATAGGTATCTTCGAGGGCGAAGCCTCAATCTCCATCAAGGAACCCCTTGCGAACCAATTCATCTTCATCCAGAAGTTGTAAACATCGGGAGGTGAAGTGGCAACCAAACGACTAACCTCCTTGTCCTTGAGTGCGCGCTCGGCAGCTGCCACCAGCTTCGTACCTATCCCTTTCTTCTGATACCGTACATCGACTCCTAAGTCAGTTATGATGCCAATCCGTCCGACCACGGGATTCTTCTCAACACGGAATAGAACTTCACCAACAACACGGTCTTTCACTTCAGCCACTAGCCAGCCCCATTTTTGGAAGGCAATCCCTCGATGAGCTGCCTTTACTTGCTCAACAGTGGTGTATTTCTCAGTCCAATGTGTGCTCATGTATACGTCTAGGAGGTCTTTGCAATCGCGCATGCCGCCCTGTCGGATAGATAGCATTGTTGAACTCCCTTGGAAGTGTACTAGGCTCCAGTGCTGGGACCATAAAATAAGGCTGTGTAACACAGATTCTAATGTGAATCACTAATCTTCCCTAGAGAGCTTCAATAAGATCAACGCAATGATTAGCGAGGGAAGTTGCATCCTTTCCGAATAGATAGAGGATTGGCTCAACACCAACGCCGCCGGGAACATGGAGCGCAGGTAATCGCGGAACTCGCTTCTGTGCCTTAACAAGACGAGTGGCTGCGCTTGAGATACGTTTTGGATCAACTGCAGGACTCTTGAGTCTGAGAACCTTGAACCCATTAGACTCAGCGGCCTGAACCACATTTTCAGTTCCACTTACACATAAGCAAGCCCGCACCTTTGACCAAGAACTCTTGGCCCAGAGAAGCAGCTTTGCGGTATGAGCAGATGTTCCAAACCGAGGTCCAGAAAGAACGCGCGCCCGTCCTCCCACCATTGTTATCCTTCCTGGCACGCCTGCAATGTCATCAACTGATTTTGCTATCTTATCACACGCAACTATGTTCGCTCGCACTTGAGGCATGATTCGATCAAACCCAGTTGCTTGTTCTATCACACGAACAGCAGCTGCCATATCGCCAATAACACGTGCTCGCCCTGAGAACCTAGGTTCAGTTCCACCCAGCAGCTCAGCACAAATCTGGCAATCAATCTCTTTCAGCTCATTGAATCGCTCTTTGTGACTTTCACAAATATGAGAGCCAATTCGTAGCAACATGCACGTGGAACAGAT
>JAUWOA010000040.1 GCA_030612365.1 Candidatus Thorarchaeota archaeon | reverse complement strand
GCGCCATGTTGTCCAGAACTATGATTCCACATGATGCCTCCATTTCTGTCTAGTGCAAAGAGCTGACCCCCATTGTCCAGTTTATTGTGGTCATCAGGATCTGAAACATTCCATCGAAGAATAGAAACAACAATCTCGTCGTATCCATCGCCATTGATATCAGCGACATCAAGGTCCGTGACAGTGTTGTTGACCTCAATGCTCCAAAGAATCTCTCCATCGGACCCATTCACACAATGAATCTTGTTCCCTGTTGGAGTTTCCCATTCTTCGAAATACACAGGAATCCACTCTGGGTCTGTTCCATTCACAACGATGAAATCACTGGCTTCATCTCCCGTGAAGTTACCTTTCGCCATCAGCGAAATATTGCCGAAGGCGGACGTTTCCCACTCATTTTGTGCTAATGCAGTGCCTCCGATAGGGGATTGTTCCAGTGTTTCATCCAGCACGGTAATCAACGGCATCTGGCTACCCAGTGTCGTGATGAACCATGATGGAACTGCTATCATAACAAGAAGAGCTACAGCAATAGCTACTCTACATAATCTCATTTTCATCTCTCCGCTTTCAAATGGGGGCTTTTCCTCATTCTTGGTCACGCTTAACCAAGGGAACCTTGCTTCTGCAAACGGCAGGCTACAGAATCAAATTCCTTTCTCATGGCAGGTTATGAGTTTTGTCGTGTGTATCCCAGCAGCAGGTTGGGATGTATCGTGTTCTTTCATCGATAATTGGACAAGTCAACATCATAACATCGCTGGTGCAAGTCATAAGGCAGGAGATTGGTGAGGCAGTGGATTAGTCTCTCTCTGGCCGCTTCATCCAATCGCCGCTCCATGGAACGCAACAGTCACATTTTTGTAGAACGAGATGCTAGTATACAGCATATAGAATCTAACGGAACGTAACAGCTATGATTGTAGTCATTGTTCTCATACAAGTGGAGCAAAAGACCGTAGGAGAAGCCGCCAAGGCGATTGAGGAAATTGAATACGTGAAGAATGTACATGTTGTGACTGGCCCTTACGACATCATTGCATATACAGAGATTCCTTCACGATCGAACATTCGTCGACTGGTAAGTGACATCCATGAGGCTCCCGGTATAGTCAGAACTGAAACTTGTATGAGTGTCTAGTCGTTCATCATTTCAAGGGCGAACGACCTGGAAAGAAGGAATGAGGTAGAGCGGATGAGTTGACCTCTTGCAGCTTGAGGAACTGCCTTTGCTTCTCTCAGATGTGGAACTACCATTTCCACTTCAAGTCTTTGACTATGAAATCGGAAACTGAGTTCAGGAGATTGCCAAGCTTGCGTCCTTTCCTAGTGAGGATGTGAATAATTTCGCGCCCATCCTTTTCAATCTCAATGAGATCGTTTTTCACTAGGAATTTGCGCGCGCCTGCAACTCTTGCTCCGTTGAGAGATGGAAGTGTCTTGGTCTTCTTACCTGCCTTTATGATCTCGTCAGCTCGAGCTTTTCCTCGAAGTCTTGTGAGCAACAGGATTATGGTGAGTTCATACTCACCCCTTAGCAGCTTCACGAAGGGGCTTATTCTACCCATTGTCTAATTACGCTCCTATATCTAACTGGACTAAATCGAGTGCTTAGTAGGTAATCTCGCGTTTAAAGGTTCGGAACCACCCGGGCAAATTAGAAAGAGAAATAAAGATTATACACAATCAAAGCAAAGGACGGTTCATAGAATCGCTCTGAGGGAGAAATCGGAATTGAAGCAAAAGGCGTATGTAGTTATTATGTTCATGTTCTGGCTAACAATATCTGTTGCCACTCTACCAAACAACTTCTCTACTTCTTGGGATGAAACCGTTGGGGCTGATGATCATCCTCCTGAATCATCATCTTTCGACTCTATGCCAGATTCACAAGCAGTTCCACAGGTTGCTTACGAATCTCACAATCCGATTAACATATACAGTGACTCAGACTTCTCGTCGCAGGGCTGGCCAGGGTCTGGAACGCAGG
Source organism: Candidatus Thorarchaeota archaeon (assembly GCA_030612365.1). GTDB lineage: Archaea > Asgardarchaeota > Thorarchaeia > Thorarchaeales > Thorarchaeaceae > WTCK01. The sequence continues at coordinate 15,608 of JAUWOA010000040.1, read as the reverse complement.
AAGATCCTTATGTAATTGAAGGCTTGGAGATAGTTACAGACTACACATGCATCCGAGTATTAGGAACGTCTGTTCACTTTGTGATACGAAACTGTCTGTTCAGGTCACTGGAGCCAACTGAACATCAGTATGGCGTTAGATTAAATAATGTCAACAACGGTTCTGTTGTTAATTGTACAATCTCTTTCAAGGGATACGGAGTCTACAGTCTCTCATGCTCAAACCTTTGCATTGTCAATAACACTATACACGATAACCCGAATAAAGGAATACGGATATCCCAATCCAGCAACTGCGAAATCATCAGCAACTCCGTTTACAACGTGACAGGCTATGGCCTTAGCCTCAGCAGTTTACAGAACTGCAGTCTTGCCAACAACACTGTCTGGAACAACAGTGATACTGGACTGTACATATCCGGCTCTGAATGCATAGTCGCCAACAACACAGCATTCAACAACTTGGGCAATGGAATTTCTGTTGGCATGTCGAACAATGTTATGGTCACTAGCAACACAGCATTCAACAACTTAGCCAATGGAATTTCTATTAGAGAGTCGAACAATGTTATAGTCACTAACAACACCGCATTCGCCAACTCGGATTCCGGAGTCTGTGGTTTCTGTGCAGAGAATTGTATATTCTCAAACAATACGGTCCACCAGAATCAACAGAATGGACTCGATATAACTCAATCAGTTAACTCCTTGGTAGTCAATAACACAATTTATGATAATGACATATATGGCCTTGAAATCGGGTACTCGCGGAACTGCACTGTGAGCGACAATGTCTTTCAGAATGGCGGGTTGGTAGTTGCTGGCGCAGAACTAGCAGACTGGATGCTCAATGTCGTAGACAATTCAGTAAATGGTAAAGCATTGGGATACTTCACCAATATGTCAGACGTTATAATCGATGGGTCTCAGTATGGACAAGCCATTCTTGTGAATTGCATAAGGGTTACACTGCAGGACGGCGTCTTTGATGCGGCTGATATTGGAATCGCTGTCTACTACAGTTCAAATTGCACAGTGAACAGCACTAGCGTCAGTGACAACTACATCGGCATATGGCTGTACTCGACGAACAGCTCCAACATTGTGGACAATACTCTAGTAAATAACGGCATCGTGGTCACTGGATGGGATCTCTCAAACTGGGTTCACAGCTTCACCGGCAATCTAGTGAATAGCAAACCCTTGGGATACTTCCTCAACCAATCAGCTCTCATAATAGATGGCAGTGCTTACGGTCAGGTGGTAGTGGTCAACTGCACCGATGTATTAGTTGAGGATGGAGTCTTCCTTAACTCATCACAAGGTATTGCATTGGTCTTCTCGCCCGATTCTGAGGTGATTAATAACACAGTTGTAGATGGCTACTATGGCATTCGTATTCAAAACTGCACAGGAAGTCACATTGAAAATAACACCATAAGTGGCAGTCTTACTACCGGTTTCCTTCTCTATAATTCGAATCAGTGCTCATTGACAAACAACACATGGGAGAGCAATTACTACGGCCTCTATTTGCGTAACTCCATGGACTGCACGCTTAACATGAGCAGGATTAGGGGCGGCCGGATTGGTATCTATCCCAGACAGCTAGAGCGACTGAATTTGTCGTACAATCTGATTGAGGATACTCACTGCGGAATAAAAGTCTACGACGTTGAAGATTGCAAGATAAATGATAACATTGTATCCAACAATTTGGGATATGGTGCTTACTTGTTCTATGCAGACAGGGCAATTCTCCTGAACAACACCTTCGAATATAATGCAAATCATGGTGCATACTTTTCCGCTTCATTCAACGCCAGCATCAGAGAGAACACGTTCAGTTACAACGGCGTGGATGGGTTATCCGTATGGACCTCGGATAATTTTAGAATCATCAACAATACCGCGTCATATAACTCGAACTATGGAATCATGCTGCACCATTTCTCCGATAATACCACCGTCTATGGAAATATCATAGTTTCGAATGTGGTAGGCAATGGCTACGGTTACCAATCCTCTAATACTTGGGATGATGGTGTTTCACGTGGCAATTACTGGAGCGACTACTATGGACCCGGTGAGTACAGCATTCCGGGGCCTGGTGGAAATGTCGACAGACACCCCTCAGGACCAACTCAGGTTGCAGACCATTCCAACATCCAGTACCACCTTGGCACGACCGGGCACTCAATTACATGGGTTGCCAATTCTGGTTCTCCTGATGCCTATGCTGTGTTTCTTGATGGCACCGAGATTGATTCAGGTGCCTGGGATGGTTCCAGTGTGACGGTTTTAATCGACGGACATCCCGTTGGCATTTTCAATTACACACTGCTTGTCAATGATACATTGGGTGAATGGGCAGATGACAGTGTCATAGTAGCTGTATATGATCTGGATCCAACCATTGACTCTCCTTCAAACAGAGAATACCATTTTGATACAACTGGACATAGTATCACTTGGACACCATCAGACCTCAATCCGGACTCATATGAGGTCTATGGGGACCACTACATAGTCCAATCGGGCAGTTGGGATGGTTCCGCCATCGCTGTTTCAATTGATGGCCTTTCTATTGGAGAACACAACTTCACACTTGTAGTGAATGATACAAGTGGCAACATGGCCAAGGACACTGTACTAGTCAATGTATGGGACTTCCCACCCGAACTTGATTCCCCCGCCGACTTGGTCCTTGAAGTGGGCACCACAGGGAATAGCATCTTCTGGAATGCATCGGACTACAATCCCGACACGTATGAAATATTCAAGAATGACTCTTTGGTGGATTCCGGCACTTGGGACGGATTGTCAATCACATTCTCGGTGGATGGTCTCTCGATAGGTGCATATGGCTACGAGATACGACTCAACGATACGAGCGGAAGCTATGCAACTGACACAGTTCTGGTTACAGTCACACCAGCTGCTACAACGACTCCGACAACCACGACGACTCCACCAACCACGACAACCACAACTGGCACGACGCCTACGACCTCAACAGAACCGCCTCCAGATTTGACAGGCATGATGATGATCTTCGGCATTGGCGCATCGGTTGTCATCATAATAGTGATAGTTGTGATGCTTAAGGGGAAACGCAGGTAGCCAAGCTCTCCTCGGCTCGCGCTTCAAGGAGAGAAAATGAGGAGGCCAGTCGCTCTCGAATCGGGCTGAGACCTACCTTTGCTTCTCTTGTTGCCGTCATTGCGAAAGAGCCTGGGTGTTCATAACGTTTTTACCAAATCCCGCCCGCAAGAGGATTGCTATGAAAAGCCACACAAAATACCTGACCTTCAACGTTCCCGCGCGAATGGATTTTGTTCATATAACGCCGCAAGTGCAAGAGTCTGTTGCAGAGAGTGGCGTTCGCGAAGGACTGTGCCTCGTAAATGCCATGCACATAACTGCAAGCGTCTTCATAAACGACAATGAGCGTGGACTGCACGAAGACTACAAACGCTGGCTCGAAGAACTCGCTCCACATGAACCAATCAGCCGCTACAAACACAACCGCACGGGTGAGGACAACGGAGACGCCCATCACAAACGACAAATCATGGGCCGCGAAGTTGTCATTGCCATCACCAACGGTAGACTCGACCTCGGACCTTGGGAGGCTATCTTCTATGGCGAATTCGATGGGCGGCGGCCTAAGCGCGTTCTGATCAAGATTATTGGGGAATAGAATTAGAATTGTGACCTAAGCAGTCTGTCCGTGTATTCCCAATAGAAAGAAGAGCGATTAAGAGAGGAATAGCACCTTCTCAGGAAGTGGAATATTGCTACCTCTGCTTCTCTTGCCTGCATGGCAGTTACTCCCGGCCAGAAATCTCCTGTGCTACGGCAATTCGTAAGTAATGCCTTTCTAGTTAACCATATTTCTTCACAAACACCACTATCACTGCGAGCACGATCATTACAGTGCCACCCACTAGTACAATCATCGTTACAGCAATGCCAGGAAGAAAATCTCTTGCGATAATGGAAAATTCACCGTTGAGGACATTGCCAAGAGTATCATTGACTGACACGCTCAACCCATACGTTCCTGCTTCAAGGTCGCCAGTGCTAGTGATTACTCAGTCACCGTCAATGGTAAAGTGCGTTGTGTCATTAACCCACCAATAGTCGATTCCAGAATAGTCCGTGGCGTTCAAGTCATAATGGAACGCGTCACCAAAGTCGGTTTCATTATCCTCCTGCGTTTCAACCTATTTCGGTGGTGCCTTGTCAACAATCACAGAATCATATACAATCAAGTTGTCTGTCGCAGAGGATTTTCAGGAAACATGAAGCGCTTCGGACTTCAGCTGATACTTATTGTTAACGCACTCAATAGGTTTCAACTATAACTTCCGGTATTCGCTGGAAATGCTTCACATTTCTTGTCAGGATGGTTTCGCCATTGTTTATAGCAATCCCTGCAATCATCGCATCTTCGGGGTCTATCATGTTTCCCTCGCCAATCAACTGACCCTGCACTCTTCCAGCTATCTGGGCGCTTTTCATATCAAGGGGGAACGTTCCCCATGAAGCAATCGCATCCATTATTCTCTTCTTTTCAGATGCAGGTTTCTTGCTCAAGGTAATGCCAACAAAGAGCTCGAATATGGAGGGGGTGGATATGTTGGTGGCAATAGCTTCTGTCTCCAAGCTCTTGATCCTCTCGACTGCGCTTTCTCGTCCGCGCAGTAGATCAATTACGAATGATGTATCAAGAAGCATTATCCTGCAAGCTCCTCAAGGGTTTTCTCTAGTCGGCCTCTGCTCCGGGCTCTCATCGAAGCAATCACTTTCACTAAATCTCTGACATCGTCTTCATCAAGCGAGCCTGCAATTTCACTGAGACGCCTACGATTGGTTAGTCTGTTTATCACATCACTAAAGCTCTCACCAGGTCTTTTCAAGCTCCTCAGTCGTATGTAGGCCTCATCTGAAACTGAGATTGTTCTAGTTCCCATATCTGTGTGTATATGTATGTGAACTTATAAATAGGTAGTAGGTTTTGCTAAGATGCACGCAGAATGTCACGACGAGCCTTGCTGAAATGAAAAGGAAAAAGGGTGGGAGGGGCCTGATAGATCTCTTCCAGTTATACTAAGCCTACTTCCGCTTTTCTTGTCTGCAAGGCAGATACTCGGGACCGGATGTTTCTCTACCAATAACGCTTCCATTGGGTCTAGGGGATTTCCAACATCTCTTGGCTCATTGGGAGGGCGGACCTAGACTGATTCTCTTAGCATACTCGTCATAATCCGCACCCATAATAAGTTCAACAAACCAGCTGGCTCCCGCGTCCTCGTAGTCTTCTATCCACGAATCATGTTTGGAAATCCCCCTTGATCTTCCTAGAAGGATGAGATCAAATCTTCCCTTTGTCTTACGGTGTTCCTTCACATAGTCGAGAATGTCACTGAAATCCTCCGGTTTCAACTTGCCTTTCTCTCCGAGTGGAAAGGCGCCATCATATCTTGCCGCTCTCCTGAATGGTGCCTTCTTTGGCCACCATCCAGCACACCAGATCGGAACGCGTGGTTTCTGAATGGGACGAGGTTTGAATGTTACAGTATCCATATGGTAGTGTTTTCCGGAGAAGGAGAAAGGGTTCCCGGACCAGAGGCCGTCCAGAATTTCCAAGGATTCATCCAGTTTCTCAGCCCTGATCTTAAGACTAGGATCCTCTCCAAAGAATTCAAACTCACAATCCGGTGGATGCCCGAGGCCGACTCCAAGTGTGAAGCGTCCACCCGAAAGGCGATCCAAAGTCGTGACTTCACGAACCACTTTCTGGGGTCTTCTCCTAGGCAGCGGCGTTACTGTTGTACCGATACGAATGTTATTCGTAGTGGCTGCAATTGCAGCAAGAGTGATTCAGGGGTCCGCCACGAATTTCGGCTTACCTCCTCTTGGATACACATGGTCCCACATGAAGAAGCATTGCCAGCCAGCTTCTTCTGCAATCCTATCTAGCTTCACAAACTTCTCTGGATCTCCCTTGAGAGCATAGTTCGAGATGTAGATTCCACACTTCATATTATCATGCGCTTCGAATCAAGTATTGTTTAGCGTAGTTAAAGGCACGCTCGTCAACTCCGAGCAAGCATTGCTACCTTGACTAGCAGGATACAATCCACATATCGGGGCCAAAACTGTTTCTCTTGCCTGTACGGTGTATACTCAGATCCAGAGAACTCGCGTGCCATGACGATTTCTAGTGAGTATGTGCTGAATGTGCATACACTGACTCAATTATGCTTATAGCATTTCAAGAGAAGACGGTTACGTGGGACATTCCTAGGGGACATCATTATGTCTAATCAGGTATCTTGCGCTATGAACGCTGATGACTCTTGGCTCGGTCCTGAAGACTCCAACAATCAAAAGCTTGTGATAAGAGGCGTCATTGGATTCATTGGAATAGCTCTGATTCTATTACTCTATGGTGTACCTTATTCTAATCCTGTTGCGTTTCTTATTCTCGTGGTATTTGTATTCAGTGGTGCTCTTGTTTTTGCCATACTCAATAGAGAGCTATGTATCAGTCTTAGGGGGAAGAAGACTTCTGACTAGATACTCAAAAACTGGTTGATCAGTCTGTCTATCAAGATTTTATGATTTTCCCCCACAAACCAGACTATGGTAAATCCACCTCGTGAATCAGTACAAATCCGTCGAGGCAAGTATTGATTAAAACCTTGTATTAGACTGACTTCCCCTAATTGAGGAAACTTGTACCATTTAGAGGAAGTCTACAAATCAATCCTCAAAGACCCTAAAGTCAAGACCTTTTTCACTCAGCATCTTCAACATACACTTGACAGCCTTATCGTCAGGCACCTCAAGTATCATCTCGAGCTCAGCTCTATTTGGTGGGATGTCCGGATCGAATCGGTCCTGATTGATCTCAATCACACTCACACCGGATTCAGCAACTACACCGAGAACCTTATTCATACTCCCCACTCGATCAAGAATCGAACCCCTGACCCTCACTGAGCGGCCTAGTCTGAACAACTCCTTCTCGACAACTCTGGATAAGAAAGACATATCGATGTTGCCGCCTGAGAGCACTGCAACTGCAGTCTTGCCCTTGATGTCTATCTTCCCATGTTGATATGCTGCCAGTCCAACACAACCAGCAGGCTCTACTACAATCTTAGCTCGTTCCAAGAGCATGAAGAGTGTACGAGTGACCTCCAACTCCTCAACTGTCACAACTCCGGAAAGCAGGTCCTTTAAGATGCTAAAGGTGAGTTTGCCAGGTCTCTTCACCGCGATGCCATCACACACAGTGTCAAGATTCTCCACATTGACGACCTTACCAGTTTCAATTGATGCTTGCATTGATGCAGCACTGGCAGCTTCGACACCGTACACCTCAACTTCAGGACATTGCTCCTTAACAGCGATGCTGATGCCAGAAGCAAGACCTCCACCACCAACTGGGATCGAAATGACATCTACATTTGGACACTCATCGAGAATCTCGAAACCTATAGTTCCCTGTCCTGCGATGATATTCTCATCATTGAAGGGGTGGAGAAACGTGGCTCCTGTTTTTTCTGCGGTTTCTCGAGCATGGGTAAGTGCATCGTCAAAGGCTGATCCATGGAGGACTACATTCGCACCGTACCCTTGAGTGGCTTGAATCTTAGCAACTGGAGAGAATACAGGCATGACAATGGTTGACATGATGCCTAGTCGAGTTGCAGCATACGCCACTCCCTGTGCATGATTTCCAGCAGATGCGGCAATGACACCAGCCTTCTTCTCTTTGTCAGTAAGCTGCGACATGGCATATGCAGCACCCCGCACCTTGAATGAGCCAGTCTTCTGCAGATTCTCTAGTTTGAGATAGACATCACCTTCAGTAATCCTACTGAATGTAGAAGAATGATCAAGTCTGGTCACATGTTTGATGTCACGAAGAACTTCTCGAGCATCCAACATCTTAGAGTAGATTGAACTGTATTTAGTCATCGTCAACCACCAGAATCTCGTTTATTTTCCGAGTAGATTAATGATTCCAAACTCTGCTTATTACGTACTGACTACTTATCACCGAAGTGTCCTTGCATCATCTTGATAACTTCCTCACGAGGAATGATATCACGAGCAACAGCAGCAAGGGTTTCTTCCTTCATAGTTCCATCTGAAACTAATTCATATCCTGCCTGTTTAATAGCTTCGAGAATATCATTCACAGGGGCGCCTTGTTCCCATGATGGATCGAGCATCCAGGCATAAGGTCTGAGAAGGGAACCCACAAACTCACAACCCAGATTCTTACTGATTGCTTTCATATGATGAATCAGTGGGTCAAAGTTATCCATCTCAGTAAAACCACTGACTGATACAAGCACGAGTTTCTCAGCTTTAGCATACTCTCTCCTAGGGTGGCGACAATGGTCATCCCGTAGCTCGAACCTCCCATGCAATAGGGGGATTGATCTATCTAAGAGACTCTTGAGGGACCCAGTCATTCCATCAACATACACTGGAGTAGCAAGGACTAGAATATCAGAATCAGCAATCTTAGCTAGCACTTCTGTCATATCATCATCTTGGATGCATTTGCCAGGTGTTTTTGTCCAGCAATTGAAACATCCACGACAATCTCCGATATCAAGACCTTTGGAATAGATGATATCCACATCAGCTTTGGCTTCTTACATCCCCTCAATAAAGTGCGAGAGAACTCCACCTGTTGCTGCTCGATCTTTTCTAGGACTGCCGTTGATTACTAGTACTTTCAATCCGATAACCTCTCAGTTGGGTTTGAATCTACACACATAAGCCTTACACCATCTATTCGAACCCAATTATCATGAGCATCTAGTTAATTTATCCAATTGAAAGAAAGAGGAATGGAGGGCGGTTAACCCCCTCTCACGCACGAAGCGAATCCCACATCTGCTTCTCTTGTCTGTAGGACGGGTTCTCAGGGTCATGGCTTTTCTCAGCCATTGCGATGCAAAAGGCGCATCTTTTTGAAAGCCGATTTAAGCCATCTGACAATGAAACCAAAGTCAACAGCAATTGAAAAGGTATTTGACTAAGGAAGACGATTCTTTTGCGGGGTTCATTTCGCTGAATAAAAGATTGAATGCGTCATTCCTTTTTTTCCTAATTATATTCCTCCAGTTATATTCAGTCATCGATGCACGCGCAATTGAAACAAGACACGGCGGCGGATTTTCACCAGTAGATTCCATTATTGGAAGCAATATTACATATTGGACTTTCAATGGTCACGGATCACCCGGAGACGCTCTACATGCACAGATTCTGGCAGAAGCAGGTGTCAGGGTGATGCAGATTATCCATTGGTGGGGACCGAACATCACTAACCCAATTGACATATACTACAATTCAACAATCCAATCCTATGTTAGGGATGAGATTGATTTCAACATGTACGTGTTTAATCCAGATCATTTCTGGGGGATAATTCTTGGAGATGAGGAACCGGGTTGGAGAAGATATATTGATCTTTGGGAAACACTGTCACCTGAGATCGCCAAGTATAATGATACGTACTTTTTGGAAACAGGATACTGGCTGAAGCCCTATACTCAACAGAATCTGTCAGAAGGCTTCGCATTCAATGAATGGTTCAACGAAAAGAGTGTATGGTCGTACAACTTCATTCATGACTATGTTAAGTCTAAAGCCCCCAATGTCAAGATAATTCAGTACATGATAATGCCGCCAATTTGGGGAATAGGTCCGGAAACGTGTGCGGCATATGAGCTCAAGGGGGATGTCTTTGCCATGGATTGCTTTTATGCTCAGAAAGTACCTTGGCTACTCTATGAATCAATTAGGCGTTATAGAGCATCAATGCCAGAGGTATCGCTGCACTTCGATATATGGGGGACCATATGGGACTTCGTTAATGAAGGGGGAGATGGCCTCACTTACAAGGAGGGAAGCTATGAGCAAATCCGTAGAGAAACCTGGCTTGCATATCTCTCTGGAGTTGATGTCCTAGGCTGGTTTGATTGGGCACCGCAATACAATAGCAGCTATGATTGGGCATGGGGTCACCAGCGCGAAGATGCGATGGGAAAGAGGAATTGGATGTATATCGATAATCTAGCAGGTCAATTGGCGCATTTGCCGGTGTTGCATTCGCGACCAGAAGTACTTGTTGTGGGCGATGGTTACCAAACAGGAGAGGCAATGCTGACTGTTGCTGATGTGAGTCTATTCACTGAATACGACCTTGTTAACCAACGATGCTTTGCAACAACAGACGTAAACGTGTCACAGTATTCACTAGTATTAGTTACAGATGGATGGCATTACGAAGAAACAATAGAGAAACTAAACATTTACGTGACTAATGGCGGCAATGTCCTGTTCCTCGGAGGTATTAACAACTCTGAAAGCCCCTTTGTAAGAACTAATCATTTCGACATTGAATCTGAGAGCGAGGAAATAATCATCGTTGCTCACACCATGATCAACATCACTGAGCCTAATCTCCTCGAACTTGAGTTGCTTAACTATGATGCTCCGTCACATGGTACCTATGCACTAAATATCACGGGTAGTCCCACGGGATACCATCCTATTGACGGCTTCTATCTAGTTGATGGCGAAGACTTGAACGAGTTTCCAGCTTCCCCGCTTGTGTTATATCACAACGAGTCAGAGATTGATTCTGGATGGGTTCTCTATGTTGGTGCATCATGGTCCTACACAGATCCTGAGGCTCCCATTACGGACAAGAAACCAGATTTATGGTTCTTGTACCGGGAGTTCGCTAGGGCGTTCGCAGGATTCCTCAATATTACCAATTCAATCTCCACCAACGCAACCGAGAACATGTTAATCACTCAGGGCGAAGTTGAAGCGGGTTTGCTAATGTCTGGCATTTCCAACTTCAATAATACCAATCGATCATTCAATTATACACTGGATCTCACCCAGTTCGATTTTCCTGATGGCAGCTATTGGGTGCATTCACTGGATGAGAATATGTCCTTGGGACAGTTTGCATCTGAAACTGGAATTCTGGAAATACCCATAGATATGGTTGCCAATGGAACACGTTTACTACTCATATCGGAAAGCATACCCAATCCGAATTATTCGATTGATATTTTCCCCGATATCCCAACTTACATTCCAGATGATAACGAAACCAGTACCACAACAACAACCACACCCACTATTACCTCACCTGATCTCTCTCTATATGCTATCATTGGAGGGATATCTATTGGATTGGTTCTATTTGTCATAGTGATTGCTGCGAGAAAACGACAGAAACAATGAATACGCATAACTGCTTCTCTTGCCTGTACAGCAGATATTCGGGTTCGAATATCTCACGTCCCCTGACGATTCGAAATCATCCTGCTTTACTACTTGGAGATTGGAATGACACGCGAATCATAAGAAGATTGATAGAAGGATCGCTGCACAGTTTCATATTATGAAATCTAGGCGTTATGGTCTATGTCCGCTGTCCTCCTCTTACTTCCTCCCTCACGCTTTTCCTCTTCTCTCCCCAGTCGGTGATAGGTTTTCCGCGTGCCGGCGTTTTCCCACAACTCTTGCAGATTTTAATTCTCCTCTCAAGAACTAAATTGCCTGAGCAAAATGGACATTTTGAACGCTCGGGTTCCTTCTTTTCGGAGACATCCACGGGGTCCAGCTTGACTACTCGGATTGGCTTCTTCTTCTTTTTCGAACTGAGAAACTTACGAACCTGTTCAGCGCGCCGTTTCTCGGTTTCTTCGTCACGCCCAGTGAATTCTTCTTGCCCCTCTGGTTCGGTTGGATATTCGGTGAGGTCTCCCTGGATGTGCTTTATATCCCGCTCTCTCGGTTTCTTTCTTCGCCCCAACCAAATCACCTAGATGATACCAGCACATATCAAACAAAGAAGGAGTATTAACGTTTCTCGACGGTATCTTTGCATTTGCCTAAGATAGGTGTTGAAAAAGAAGGAAGGAGAGAGGACGCGCCTCTCTCGAACTTTAATGAGAACTACTTCTGCTTCTCTTGCCTGTAGGGCAGATACTCAGGGTCGAATATCTCCCTGCTCATGACGATATCAAATGATTGAATCATGAAGCGGTGCTTTACTGACCGTTTGTGCAATCAGTTCTATCTCCGGTTAGGTTGGAAGCATGGTTTTCATCGGGTTCAGCAAAGACTCCTGGATCCACACCCGCCAGTACTGATAGTATGTACCTATTCAGCGGCTTTGTTAGAAGATTCAAGACCTTGTCAATAGCCTTGGTTTGGTCTTCATTGCTCATGGCCCAGCTCCTCCAGTTGCTCAGCTTTTCTCTTCGCACGGATGAGAACTGTTATGCTCAGAAGTCCAGAAACCATTGCACTGCTAATAATTCCGTTCCACTCCAGGGAATGCAACACCATCTCCCCAGTGTATGGGAGAAGGAATCCAAGTGCAATTCCAATAAAGAACCCTATAGTTAGAAAACTGGCGACGAAGAAGTTATTCCTATTGGGCGATCTGATAAAGAACCAGTTAGAGGATAGGAACACAAACGAAGAGAAACCCAGTTTGTACTTCCTGATTATTCCAATCATCTTCGCACCGGCTATTAGCCCGAATGCCAATGCTAGTATCTCTATAATGCTGAAGAGCCAGAACTCAATTCCCCATGTACCATAGGTCAATACCAACGGAATAATGCTTAAACCAGATATCATGAGCCCAACAATCATGCCCATCTGGTTTAGGAAGAGATCTAGTTCCTTTCTAGGGCTCATGGACATCACAGCGGAGAGGACACCATACCGGTCAAGCTTCGCATCGTCTGTCACCTGATCAACGAGTATCAGGGCTCGCTTTCCCAAGTCAGTTATTCTGTATTCACCGTTTATTCTCTCAACCAGCCCTACTTCATGCAGTTCTTTCAAATGATAGTTGAACTTGCCACTCATAAGAGATGGGTCGAGGTCCAGCACGCGCATGATCTCGGAATAGGTAGCACTACCCTTCTCGGAGATCTGACGCATTATTGTTCTACGTGTTGAGCTGGACAGAGCCTTCAACACATTTTCAGATTCGGAATTCATCGTTTATTACCACGAAGTACTTTGGATTCTAGATATTTAATCGATTTTCACTAACTTCCTTGACAGGGTGCAATTCAATCTGCCGAATTATCTTGACATAAACAACTTCAGCATAAGGAGAAACGGTGGGAGTTGAGAGAGGGCAGACCTCCCGCATTCGGTGGTGGGCCTACATCTGTTTCTCTTGCCTGCGGAGCAAGTCCTGCAGCCATCCCACATCTTTATTACAATGGGCAATATAATGGGTGTGGGATTAACAATGGGTCGGATTGAGATTGATGAGCGCGGTCGCATTACAATACCGAAGGACGTGCGAGAAAAAGCTGGACTCCATTCTGGTGACCGACTGCACATCAAAGTCAGCAAGGGCCAAGTGACTATTGGGAAGGAAGTGGATTTCGAAACCTTTGTTCAGGAGTTACGTGGATGCATCGTAGTCAAAGGCGACCTAGACCCTCTTCGCCTGAAGGAGATCTGGAGAACTGCGCCGTGATTCTTATCGATACGAACATATGGGCATACTACTTCGACAGCACGCTTCCAGAGCATACACAAGTCATCAAACCTGTTGAGGATGCCTTGCGCCAGAGCAAAGGTGCGGTCAATTCCACTGTCGTCATTGAAACCATGCACTATCTTGTTCGTCGTTTGGGATCCTTGGTTGGCGGTAAGAAAGGACAGGTCTTCCTCAACTATGGGATTCCAATCTACTTGCTTGATGCTGAAGCGCTAGAACTCACGCTACAACGGCTATGTGAATTGGCTCATTTAGGCATCGGTGGACGTGATGCGTCTATTCTCGCAACAATGGCACAAAACAATCTCGTCGAAATTATGACCCATGATCAAGCTTTCAAACGTGTACCTGATGTCAAGGTCATTGACCCAATAGAGTAGTAAGGCTAGAATATGACGCTACAAGAATGCTCAAAGAACATGTTAGATTGAAACCCCTCTGGAGGACTTTAATGAACAACGAATCCCAGACTCCCGCACTTAGCAAGTTCATTAAGAAACTAAACAAATTCCCTCCTAGTCCAACAAGGTACATGAACATCAACAACCTTGTTATGATGGTCCTCGTACCTATTTTCGTACAGATACAACGGATGACTCTGGCTAATCCAAACGAATATTCACCAGCTCCACTTGTTATTTGTGGTTTGCTACTCATGGTATTTGCTTTGATGCTCGAGATATTCGTAGTCACTGTCTTTTTTTTGGGAATCCGCTGGCTTGTCAGCATTCCAAATTACTTAGCTGTTGGGGTTATTCGCGGAATAGAGGGTGCTGAGAATCGCTACAAACTCGCACACGTGAATTTCTATACTCGACTCAAGGGGAACTTATTACTTGCAGGAGCTTGTCTCACAATTGCAGCTGGCGCTGGCATTGTGATAGGCTTGGATTTCTTGGTTTCCGGCTATGTGACCTACACATTTGCTGCGGTGGTGCTACTTTTTGCAATACCTTACTCTGCGCTTCATCTGTTGGTCATAATGATTTCCAGGAAAAAGACGAGAGAATGGACGATTCGCCCATACAGGGATATTCAGGACATTGCCGAGGAGAAGCGCAATCGAATTCCATTGATGGCTGAAATACCTTCTTTGGACGAGATGGAAGCAAGTCTTCTTGAATCCAACCTTGGCGACTATTCCGAACAAGAGAAAGCTTCCTTGTTGGATGAAGCGGCGAAACGGACTGAAAGAAGCCCCCTAGTGAGCATCATCATAGGCATTGTCATTGCAGTCTGCTTCATTATGCTGTTTATCTAGCCGGGATGCAGGATAGCTACTTCTTCTGCGGGCAAAGCCAACATGCGGGAAATGCCGCCCGTGGCAACAAGAGCAAAGCGTGGAAGGGCAGTTCCTTGACCATGACGGCCTAGAGACACTAGTGGTTCCATTCCTTTGCTGCCCGTCTATGCTAAGGAACCAAGACTAGAGCCAGTACCGGCGTGAAGGGAATCGCATATCTGCTTCTCCCGCATGCAGCGCAGGTTCCTGGGGCTAAAGAGGCCCCTGCCCTTCATTCATTCTTGTACCTATTCTTGCTAGTCTTATAGGCTGTGATTACAACGAGAGTTTCATCTCGCTCAACATAAAATACTCTTAGGAGCCTAGCGTCCACTTCCCTTTGTGCTACTAGATGACCTAATCCGTCCTGCTTGGCTCCGGACTCTCTTATGGCTGCTAGTACTTCCTCTTTTGTGATGTTTCTTTGTTTCATCCTCTCGAGTGCGTGTCTAGTAAAGACAATCACGTCGCAGCAACCTCTGCCACTAGCTCGTCTTCTCTGAGCTTGACTAGACGGTTAAGATCCAGATCTCTCTTCGAGAATCCAAGAATCTCGATTCCACATACCTCTCCACTAGAGTTGTAGTCAACAACGATACCTTCCGATATTTCTACACTGTCTTCTACCTTCTTCTCTCTCAATCTGAAGTAGATAGAATCTGCCACTTGGTCGTATTCTACTTTCATGTTGTTGACACCTTCTCACTCCATGCTGTGTCTTCTACTT
>JAUWOA010000166.1 GCA_030612365.1 Candidatus Thorarchaeota archaeon | reverse complement strand
TTTTTCTACAGCGATATCATTGGAAACTGGCGCATTGCTTCCTCGTACGCCTCCGCCAGCCCCACAACACATGAACTTGTCCGTGTATGGTACACTCTCAGCCCCGGTGAGTTCTACAAGTTCGTCAAGGAATGTGTGCCTTTCAGTCTGTTTCCATGGGCGATTCTTGCTAGGCTTTAGGAGGTGACACCCGTAGTGCACTCCAACCTTCAAGCCGGTAAGTGGACGCGTGACTTTCTTCTTCAGTTCTTCAATCCCAATATCGCATATGACCTCAATCAGATGCTTGGCTTCTGCCTTTGCCTTATACTTCAGGCCAAGACCCTTGAAGACCTTCTGTACCTCTTTGAGCCTATCCGGATGCTCACGAACTTCCAGTAGAGCCTCTTTGAATGTCCCATAACATCCATTGCATCCAGTGATGATGTCATGTCCGGCCTTCTCAGCAAGTGCCAGATTCCTTGATGCTATAGCAAGCCATGTGGGCTCGCTGAATGAGCGAATGACCCCCGGCGCAGGACAGCAGCTTGCACCCTCTAGTTCTTCCAACTCTATTCCAATCATCGGGAGTACGACCCTGATTGACTTCTCAATGTTCGGGAACCTATTGGGCATAACACACCCAAGGAAGAACGAGTACGTCTGAGTTTCTGTCATTTTTCAGCCTCTTGACTTTCTATGAGGTTTTTGAATCCGGTCCGCTTCATAATGGTCTTCAAGTCGTTCAGCGCATCCTTATGCGAGTGCACCGTGGGTGGGATCTCATCCAGACCCAGACTCACACGCTTCTCCCGGTTCGCATCATTAATCGGAACCGCGTGGCCGGTTTCCAGAAGCTTCATTGATGCTTTCCGGTGGTCCGGAAGCATGAACCCCTCTTCTACTGCCATGTTTCTCATTATGATTATCGCATCAGTGACCTTGATCTGGCGCGGACAACGCTCCAGACAGGTATGGCAGGTCGCACAGAGCCACAGGTCGGAAGAGCTTAGTACTTCCTCCTTGAGTCCAAGTAGCGCCTTTCTAATGAGCTCACGGGTTCTGAAGGCAGTTCTGCGTCCACTGGGGCAGACACTTGAGCAGGTTCCGCACTGAATGCAGGTTCTTATCCTATCAGCCCCTGCTTTCACAATCTCATCGACAAAAGTGCGGTCGGCCTTCTCTAAGTCTATGGTATCTCGAGAGATGGGACTTGGCATTCGAAGACCTCCAGTCGAAACTGTGCTACTCGCACACCGAACAGGTCGTTATAAGCATTAAGAATGAACGGTTGTCAGTTGAAGGAGTACTTCGCGTTGGAGAGAAGAGCAACATTACCCACCCTCACATTGGAAAGACCGGCATCCTTTGCTGTCTGAAGAGCAGCCCTAGCGTGCTCTCTACTGGTGCGAGGCAGGTCTCGCATGACATGGTGAGGGTGGAAGCCAAGAAGCGCAGTGGGAATTGTCGGGTCACTGTTCGCTATGAATCCGCACAGCTTGCGCACTTCAGAGACCCCGACATACCCCGGAATGAGCAGGACGCTCGCGACGAGGAACTCTCCGTCGCGTTCTCTCCCCTCAGCAGCCAATCTCTCGAAGTTCCTTAAGACAACCTTGTTCGAAACACCGGTAAGCCCAGTGTACAACTCAGGTGTGACAGCCTTTAGGTCAAACTTGATCGTGCCTTCGCTCTCTCGAACAACCTCTGCTATTGGTTTGAGCCATTTGCTTGAGATGTTGCCGTTTGTTTCATAACACACCCGAATTCTTCTTTCTTCGTTAAGTATGCTCGAGGTTTCTATGGAGTGAGATGCATTACAGGCCGGGTCTCCTCCAAAGTAACAGACACAGGCTGTTCTCTCATCAGCAGAAGATGCAAGCTCCTGGGGCGTCATCAACGGTTTGCCCTTTGCCATCATCTGTCGGAAACTCGCGTTTTGGCAGAACAGGCAGTCGGAATTGCAGGATCCGTAGAAGACCGCGAGGTTGTTGAGCTGTTTCGAATCCACAATCAATGAGCTCTTCGTCACAGGACAGACCCAATCAGCAACACAGTTGGTGGGAAGTGAATCGAAATACCACGAAACAATGGCTTGTCCTGGGAACCGCTCCACAACTTCCCCATTCTCTACGCCACGGAGATGACAGAAACCCAGCTTGCCCTCTTCGATTCTGCAATGGTTTCCACAATCAGGGCAGACGACTTCTCCTGTGGCGGGGATTGCATGGACTAGCTTGTCGGTTCTCCTGATTGCTTTGTGTGACTCTTGGGCTATTGTCATTAGTGAACTATCAGCCTCTAAGCACTCAGCACAGTATCCAATTGAACGTGATACGGGTCTCGCGTCGTGATTTGGACAGAACATCATTGTCTAGTATGGACATGACGCGAATGAGTCTTTGCCTTCATAGTCGCGCTCGTTTGGCAATGGATTTAAGGCTGTGATTCAAGCCTCCGGGCGCAGTCGGTGCGCTACAGTGACCACAACTGAAGAGAGACCTGCAATTGACATTGATGATGTTGACCTTGAGTTCGTAGAGATAATCAAGAAGACTGGAGGTCCCAACATTCAGAATTGCTACCAATGTGGAACGTGCAGCGGTAGCTGCCCTGCAGGCGCCCTCACAAACTTCTTAGTGAGAAACATAATCAGAAAAGCACTGCTAGGCCTGAAGGAGGAAGTCATCTCTTCACCGGATCTTTGGTTCTGCACTACCTGCTATGCCTGCACTGACAGGTGCCCTCAGGATGTCATGCCAACTGATGTCATCAAGGCAATTCGTAATATTGCTGTTGCAGAGGGATACATGCTGGGGCCGCACCAGAAGGTGGCAGCTAAAGTGGTCGAAGCAGCACATGCTGTTCCCTTGGATAAGGAGTCCTGGCAGAATCTCAGGGTGAAAGTGGGTCTTGAACCAATACCCCCGAATGCCAGTGGCAATCCATGGGCTATCGAGGAGATAAGGAAGATCACAAAGAAAAGCGGTTTTGAGAAGTTGATTGGCTACGAGGAGTTCATGAAGGCTCAGAAGGAGAAGGCCAAGAAAAAAGCCGAAGAGAAGAAGGCCCAGAAAAAGGAGTGATTCGGTTTGGCGAAGAAGCGACCTGCATTTTACCATTTCCTTGGCTGCGTCACACCCCATCGTTATCCCAGCGTTGAGAAAGCCACCAACCTAGTCTTCGAGGATCTTGACATGGACCTCCTCGATATGGTGGGGGCTACGTGTTGCCCCGCACCTGGAGTCTTCGGTTCATTTGACAGAGTCACCTGGGCTAGTATTGCGGCACGAAATCTCACGATTGCCGAACAGGGTGGTCATCCAATCACTACTGGGTGTAACGGCTGTTTCGCAAGTCTATGGGACTCAAACCACGAGCTGAAGCATGATGCAGAACTGAGAAAGGCAGTCAACGAGAACCTTGCTGAAATTGGACGCGAATTCAAAGGCAATATTGAGGTCACTCACTACGTTGACGCTCTCTATGACACGGCTGGTCTTCCGAAGATTCGGAAACGTGTCACTAATCCGTTGAAAGGCGTGCGGATGGCATTGCACCCGGGCTGCCACTGGCTCAGACCCAGCGCAATCAAGAAGAAAGACAATTCCGAGCGGCCTCACATATTTCGCGAATTGTGCGAAACCTCCGGTGCCACTTACGTTCCGTATAAGGATGAATTGATATGTTGTGGGGCTGGAGGTGCGGTGAGAACCGCGGACCTAGAGGTTTCCCTCCGTTTCACCAAGCAGAAATTCGAATCCATAATA
>JAUWOA010000180.1 GCA_030612365.1 Candidatus Thorarchaeota archaeon | reverse complement strand
TGCTGCATCACCTTTGGATTTGTCTTGGGCTTGATTTGCTTAAGCAGACAATCCAAATCTTCGGAGAATTTGTCCTTTACCACGATGCCACCAACTCAGTTCTTATTGTGCTATGGACTCTCATACGTCCTGATATGAAGTTCCTAAGAGCCTACCGCTGTTCTGGTTGGAGTTTCATAGGACGGAGTAGTAAGAAAGTGTGGAGGTTATCACCCGACTTCCGTAGAATGATGTTGAGTGAAAACCCTCTGGCCAAAAACAGGTCGGAGATTTATATGGAAGGTGAACGTGAGTGGGTCTCTCCAAGGGAATAGTAACAAGTGTCAAGGTTCCGATTCGTTGGGACTCTATGACAAAAAGGCAGCGAACTCGCCTTTCCCGTATCACAAGTCGGGATACAAGGGTGATTCGTGCCTTCCTTGGAGTGATTGCACGTCACGAGAAAGACCTTCTTGTCGTAAGAGAAAGAAAAGAATCAGCGGTGCGAAGCTTGAGAAGCTTACCCTGACTGCTAAAAGATTCAAAGACGCATCTAGGAATCGAACCACAGTTCCACACGACTTCAAGAAACGATTCCCGAACATATCGCTTAACGAGTTTCAGGAGTGCAGACAGGTAGCCGCTGCAATGTGGCAGAGCTACCTCGAGCTAGGGGGCAAGCCTCCTCTCCATGCTCACGGTTACAGGCCGCGCAAGCTGCCTCGATACATCTATGCTCGAAGGTTCAAGATAGTCTATACTCCTGAGAAAGAGATCAAACACTGGCTCAGGCTGATGGACTCCCTCGACTCTGCAAAGACAGAGGAACGATATCATGACTATCTGATGGTTCCCCTCAATCCCTCTTCCTATCATCTGAATAGGATTAACGAGGGCAAGGTGACGTCACTTCGGCTTCTGAAAGATGCCTGGAAGAAGTGGTGGGTGGTATTCGCTGTACGCGTGGATGTTCCCGCGGTTGACAACAGCTCGAAGCCCCCTGCGGTGATGGGCATAGACCTAGGAATCAACAAGGCAGTCTGTTCGGTAGTCTTGACTCAGGCCCGAGTCAGGTACGTGAGATATTTCACGCAGCCTGAGAAGGTCAAGAGAATCAAGCGGTATGATGAGATGGTCGACTCTCTTCAGAGAGAGATGAACACTAGACTCAACAACGGGCAGTCAGCAGATGGAGTCATCCAAAGACTTCGCGAGCTGAGCGGGCGACGTAACCGAATCAGTATCGACCACGACCGCGTGCTTGTCAAGCGGCTCACTGACCACATCCTGAAGTTGTCTGAGAAGTACGACCTGTACGTGGCGATTGGCAAATTGACCGGGATTCGGAAGAGTGCCAACAGGGACAGCAAGAAACCGAAGGCATTCCGGGCGATGGTTGCTAGGTGGTCCTTCGCAAGAGTCACCAATGCGCTGAGGCAGAAGTTGTCTGAAAGTGGTTGGAAGGTCAGTGGTCGCGATTCCCGATTCATTCCGGTCCGTGAGTACTGGACTAGCCGAGTCTGTTCCAAGTGCGGACACATTGGAATACGTCCAAAGCAGTCTGTCTTCATCTGCCACACCTGTGGTCATAAGACCAATGCCGACAAGAACGGCGCCATCAACATCGCAAGGCGCCTCATTATGCTCATTCCTTCATTGAAGGATGAGAAAGGACTAGGGAGTTGGCTTCATCCTCACGAAAGAGAGGGGTGGCTTACCCCGAAAGCCCGGAGGAACGCTCGCAGTTCTAAACGGAAGTCCTCACGACCCCAGAGCTTGTCAGGTTCGAAAGGGTCGTCCGTGGCTGAGTACAATGAACAAGCGACTCTCGAGTCGTTTGAGAGTGCTACCGATCCCGCCATGGTAAAAACCGCGGAAATACCGTCTGCCGCCATCGACGCTCTAAAGGTTTCTGACAGTCATGGCAAAGCAGTGCAGCGGACTGAAGCTCAGTCTGGACAGAGGGACAATGTCCCATTGAAGTCCAGCGAAGCCCGTGTCATAACGTCGGCGTGGGACCCGATGTATGCTGGCGACAGTCGTCACGGGAAGGGTGGAACGCGTGAGTTGAAGGTTACTGAGGGTGTTCACTCACCTTCTAGGATTTGAAACAGGTCGGTGCATACATCCGAGGATTTCCAACGATTTGTGCGAATGGCCTTATCCCTACCTGAAATGGGTCGGTGCATGCATCCTAGCGTATCTACTGGGTAATCCAGTGGACTTGCATCTGAAAGATTATATGTTGGAGCGAATCTTGCACGGCCTACAACCATCACTAGGTCACTGATTCAAAATGCCTCCCAAGGACATGAACGTCATCATTTTTGGCTGCATGCAATGCTGTTACGCTGCAGCAGATCTAGCGGGGACGATGAAGTTGCAGTACGACGTGACGAGCCGGCTGATCCGCATGCCGTGCACCGCGCGGCTGGACATCAACTTCATTCTCAAGGCATTGCAGGAGGGTGCGGACGGCGTGCTGATTGTTGGCTGTCATCCTGGTGACTGCGCGTTCAAGACAGGGAACCTAGGGGCGGAGAGAAGAGTCAGATTCGCGAGGAAGCTGGTTGGTCAATTGGGCATGAACGAGGGCCGTGTGAAGATGGTGTTCGTGAGTGCGGCGGAGGGCGACCTGTTCGCGAGGGAAGTCAACGATTTCGCTGACGAGATCAGGGCGATAGGGCCGAATCCGATAAGACTGTGATCTTCATTATGCAACCATCGGTTTGATGTCGGGATGCTCCTATAGGCATTCCAACAAGGTTATTAACTATTGTTAATAATAGCTAAGTCGAGTTCTGATGATCGTTGCACCTATAATAATCTCATTGAGAGAAGGCATTGAGGCTGCTCTTGTTATTGCCATAATGGTCGCCTACCTCCGTAGGTCGAATCAAAGAGATCTCACCCGATACGTCTTGGGTGGTGCAATCGCTGCCGTTGTATCGAGTATGGCTATTGCCATATTGATGAGCATGCTATGGGGCACATTTGAAGGTCCTCTACTTGCCGTGTTTGAGGGGACTGTAGTACTG
>JAUWOA010000109.1 GCA_030612365.1 Candidatus Thorarchaeota archaeon | reverse complement strand
GTGCTCAGCAGTGGGCAAAGAGCAAGTTCCCAATTCACCTAACCCATCTCAAGCCTGCACCTCACTCTGTCCGAAGACAGGATATGCCATGGTGAGCAACCTTGTGGGCATTGTGTCTGAGGATGTAATCATACTAGTACGACTCGATAATCAGACCCGAGATTTGCTGAAAGTGCTTCGTGTTGCGTGTAAGTAGTCTGCGGATCCCATTTGCAAGAGTAGTTCCAGCAATCATAACGTCACGAGCCCCAACTGGTTCGCCTTTGTTCATCATATCTGCCAGAAGCCTTGCCGACTCTATTGACGCTTCTCTCTCAAAGGGAAGGACTTCCATTCGTGTCAGAACCCGCTCAAGCTCTTCAGCTCGTTTCTTCATCTTCGATTTCGAGGTGTTCTTTGAAATCCGATACAATCCTGTGTATAGCTCGAAAACATTGACCTCTGATGTGTAAAGCGCCTGCTCCTCTGAGCTGGCGAGCCATGAAATTGCTGCGTCGTCCTTTCTGAGAAGATCCACCAAGTACGTCGTGTCCAAGAGTATCAGCTGAGGTCAACTCCTTCCGGACGAAGGGTTATTCGTATCCCGTCAAATGTGTCCTCCAGCCGTGCAATCTCCTCACCGGTCAGGTCACTCCAACCCTCCGACGACTCAGCCCATAGGCGTAGTGAGGCTGATGTCTTTGTTCTACAGAGTCGGGCAATAGCGGCCCCAAAGCTTTCTCCGGGAAGACGCATCTTCTTGAGAAGATTGTAGACTTCCTCTGTGATTGAGATTGTCTTCGAACCCATTTTAGCTCACAATCTACATATACATGTGTAGATATATAAAGATGTGCACGGAATCGAGAGCGAGCGGCTATCCTAGTCCCAATGTGAGAGAACCGATTTCAGCAAAGTGAAGGAATCTCAAGGACAGATACCTACAATCCCGATTGGTTAAGCATTCCAATCATAGGTAGGTGCAGATAAGCATCAGACTTCAATACTAACAGATAGAGCTGTATGTGAAATTGAGTTGAAGGTGGATGACTCGACATTGCGTGCTTTTCTTCGATGGCGCATGTGAACCAAGAAACCCCGGCGGTATTGCTTCATATGGTTTCCAGCTCACGGTCAACGGAAGAGAGCTATTGAGTGACCAAGGAATAGTCGGGGAAGGACGTGGTATGACAAACAATGTTGCTGAGTATCATGCACTTATCCAAGGATTGAACTGTGTCAAACAGCGGGCTGAGAAGGGCGATACAGTTTCGGTCATTGGTGACAGCCAGCTGGTCATAAGACAGATGACGGGCGCTTACAAAGTCAGATCGCAGAATATCATTCCATTATTTGCTCGAGCTAAGAAACTGCGAAATCAGCTTCGTGGGAAAGGAGTTCGAGTGCGTTTCAAATGGGTACCAAGAGATGAGAACGCCGTGGCTGATGCGCTCTCTCACGCAGCGTTTGAAGAGTACTGTAAAGAGAAGGGCTATCTGTTCCGCGCGTGTGAATGTGGTGGCACACTCGTCCCTCGAAAAAACACAAAAACCGACCACAAGTTTTTCGGCTGTTCAAGATTTCCTGAGTGTAGGCGCACTGCGCCTTTTCCTGATAAGTCCTGACAATCTGCAAAAGGAGGATGGTGCTCAGCAGTGAGTGAAGAGCAAGTTCCCGATTCACCTAACCCATCTCAAGCCTGTACCTCACTCGGTCCGGGGAAAGAGCCAAGCGTTTCACTATTGCAGCTCGAATGAAAGACTCATATACGCTGTATGACTCAGTATACACGATGCTTATGGGTGATGTACTTTCGGTGCGGCTGGACTCTGAGCTGGAGAAGAAGCTAGCCCTGCTGATGAGGAAGAAGCGGATTGTGGACAAATCAGCGTATGTTCGACATCTCATCTCTAGATCGCTGACTGATGATTTGCTGGACTACCTTGCCGGAGAAGTCATGATGCGTCGAATGAGCTCTTGGAGAGCCGCCGAGATTGCGGGCATACCTCTTAGATCTATGCTAAGGGAGCTTGCTACCAGACGTATTGAGATGTATGATGAGAAGGCACTGGAAGAGGACATTTCCTTCGCAGAGGGCGAATGACTTGATTGCGGTGGTAAATGCATCGCCCCTCATCTATCTGGCCAAACTTGGGCTTCTTAGACTCCTGCCCCCCATGTTCGTGAAAGTCATCACATCAGAGATTGTGAGAGATGAAGTCCTTGTTGAGTCAGCCCCGGAGTTCGTAGTACTCAATGAAGCATTCTCAAGCTGGCTGGAGGTTGTTTACTCTGCAGATGAGAATCTCGTATCTAGGCTTATCGCCACTCAAGTTCATAGAGGTGAGGCAACTGTCATTGCAATTGCG
Source organism: Candidatus Thorarchaeota archaeon (assembly GCA_030612365.1). GTDB lineage: Archaea > Asgardarchaeota > Thorarchaeia > Thorarchaeales > Thorarchaeaceae > WTCK01. The sequence continues at coordinate 4,131 of JAUWOA010000109.1, read as the reverse complement.
AAAGATATCGCTGAGAGAGAGAAAGAATCGGTTGTGATCATTGACGACTTGGCCGCTCGCGATCTGGCAAGAACTTTCGGCCTGAAAGTGACAGGGACTATGGGCGTCCTCATGAGAGCAAGAAAACGAGGATTGTTGAGCACTGACGAGGCGAAACTGCATCTAAAGCATCTTGTTGAGGAGACTGACTTCAGGGTGTCGCCAAAGCTGTACTCCAAGGTGCTCTCAGAACTTGCAGGCGAATAATCCATCATGCCAAGCTCAGGAATGAAAAAGGAAAAGGGTGCTCAGCAGTGGGCAAAGAGCAAGTTCTCAATTCACCAAACCCAGCTCAAGCCTGCACCTCACTCTATCCAAGAACAGAGTGGGCAATAATGAACAGACTTCGGGGCGAAAACAAAATGTGGAGTCGGTGCAGGATTTTAGATTACTTTCGAATGTTCTTCAATCCAATCAGTGAGTTCTTCTGAGTCGAGATCTCCCTGAATAACTCCTAGGAGAGTGGTCTCTGCATTCTCTACGGTAGCAGTTAGTCTGTAACCATTCAGAAGTAGAAAGACCTTTGCAGCTGTCCATGCAGTTCTCTTATTTCCATCTACAAAGGGATGTCTTGCAGCAATATAATGGAGTAGCGGCCTTGGACCATATCGATGGACTTGTTTCAGTGCCAAAGATGGACATCATTGGGAGTGCTACACAGTCCTCCAGAGCTTCTTCAGAGAGAATGCCCTCCTCTCCACCAAAGACCTCAATCATTCTATTGTGAATGTCCTTTATCTCATCGAATGTGAGATATCTCACTTCTAAGAACTCCCAAGATTAGCACTTACTGTGCTAGTTTCTCGAGGAGCTCCGAATCTTCCTTGACAACCTCATCGAGAGCTTTTTTGAAGGCAGCATCGAAGTGCTTTCCACGAGCCTTCACACCACATAGACGTAGAATCGTGTCATCAATCCGTTCACCTGGAAGCCTCATCTTCTCTATCAGTTCATAGACCTCCTCTGAGATTGAGATTGTCTTTGTAGTCAACGACACCAATCCTCAATGGTACATCGATTGTGATTGATATAAAGATGTACATTGAATTTGGATTCATCTTCAGATAATTGAAAAATACAATGTGAAAGGGTGCTCAGTAGTGGGCAAAGAGCAAGTTCCCAATTCACATAACCCATCTTAAGCCTGGTCCTCACTCTGTCCGAGGACAGAGCCAAGCGTTTCACCACCTATGTTGATTGAAGGCGATGGTAGTTACTTGTATTTGCGGAAATCTCTTTACTCCACAGGTGTTTCCTAGCATAGTGGTATAAGATGGCGTCATTATGGATGATGAGTCCAACAAGAACTGACAGAAGACACTTCTTTCTCATTGAGAATCCAGACATTGGCTTTGCCGAGATTGCAGATGCGCTAGTATCTGCTGGCTTTCGAAGAGATGCAGAGCGCAAGGCTGTCTTCTCAGATCAATCAGCTCATATTCTTCTTAGCAAATCGAGCACCTGGGCCGAACCATCCTATTTCGGAGGCATCATAATCCCGAATGACGAAATGATTCGGAAGGCCAGGAGAATGGATGTGATTATGCTTCTCTTTGGTCGACTTTTTTACCTATCATTCATAGCATATGTACTCATGTGGGTTATCGCGTTCTTGGCAGTGCTTATGGGGTTGCAGACTATTATTCTGATCCTTGGTTTGGCAATCCCGCTTACGTTTCTCTTCTTCTTATCGCAGGGGTTTTGCGTGACCGTTGTTTTCTTTTATGCAGACTTTCGGAACAGTAAACGAAACCAAGATCTAGTTGAACACGCAAACACGAGTCTTATTCCAGCTCTTGAAACCATCATGCCTGGTCTTCATATACAGAGATTGTTCATATCAACTGGAACAGGAAATCGTCGCATCAAGGCACACATCCCGAGTGATGTCCTAAAGAAAATCGATCATCTAGGCTTTGGGCACGTCGATGCTCGTTTCTGGGATGAACACGCCTTACCACTGCTCGGATTCTGATTCGAAAATAAGTTTGGGTCAGATGCCTGGATTTCGGAGAGAAAATAGAATACACTCAACAGCAGACAGACAAATGCAAAATGAAAGGGTGCTCAGCAGCGAGCAGAAGGTAAGCTCCCGATGGCGTCGGGGCAACCTGAGCAGTTGCACTGCTTCCCCGTCTTAGCCTGCACCTTACCCTGTCTGTGGGAGGAGTAAGCTTCCTCATAAACTGACATTTCCTCCGGGTGAAAGGCTACTTTCCCTTAGAAGAGAGATGGGTTTTAAGGAAGTCCACCCGACCAGCATAGTCCCTTATTATTTCATCTTTCCGAACGGTAAGATGACCGGAGTCAGGCTTGATATGAAGCTCTAGAGGATGGTTGCGAGAATAAAGCCGATTAGCGAACTCCAAAACCGGAGGAAGCGGTGTTCGACTGTCATTTGCGGCTTGACTTATCCCTAATGGAACTCGTACATCATCAACCTTGCTTATCGGTGACCGTTCCAACATCAAAAGCCGATTCTTCTCAAGGTCACCCCACATGTACTCAGCAAACTCTTTGAATACAGCATCACCGTGATCCGCCAGATATGTCCAATCAGCGATGGGAACTGAAGCATATCCAACAACCCATCGCTCTGGCTGGAATGCTAGTGCTGCCAAAGTCATAAAACCGCCATAAGATGCACCAGTAATGCCTACTCTCTTGGGGTTGATATTAAAATTCTCGATAACATAATCGACTCCAGAACTAACATCCTGAAGATCTGCTCGCCCAGCCTCTTGGAAAAGGGATTTCATGAATGCCGCTCCGTAGCCTGTTGAGCCTCTATAGTTTGGTGTGAATACTGCAAACCCTTCCTGTGTGAAAACTTGAAAAATCCCGTTAAACTCATCTGAGTCGTGTGCTATTGGACCCCCATGGATGTATGCTAAGCAAGGATAACCTCCTGGAGGCGGTGACTCGGAGGGAAGAAACAAGAATCCATGGATAGTAGTTCCATCAAACGAGGACTTGTAAGTAATCGATTTTGATTCAACCACAGGGAAATCTTCTGTACCGATTACCGCTGACTGCCATTGGGTCAATTTCTCATTTAGACCAGTTTCAAGATTATGAACCCAAAGCTCATTCGGCATTCCAGCATCGGTATGCTCAAACAAGAGTGTTTGTTTGCCTTTCCACTCTCGTACACAGTATGGAGTGTTAGTGCCTACTGGTAAGTCGAGCATTCGTAATGAATTCTCATTAATATCAATTTCATGAACTACCGATCGGCCATCTTTCATTGACCGTTGAAAGAGGTTTTCTCCGTCTTGGCTCCAAATGCATTGTGCAATCTCTCCATCAGGTTGTGGAATTTCTCTCAACTCTCCACTCTCAGCATTGTATAGTGATAGCTTTCCAAAATCCCCTAATGGTTGAAGCAAGGGAACAAGAGGTCTTTCCGGATTCCATTTTTGGAGAAACCAGAAAGATATCAGTGTGGATATCTCGGATAGAACCTCTGCACTTGTTGGATTGAATATGGTCAATAACCCTTCCTGAAGTCCACCCGAGCGAGCACCTTGAACAAAGGCAAGATCGGGATGACCCCACTCAGACCACATCACACCATGAACATCTTCTAGAACTACTTCTGGTTTAGCCGTAACATCATTAGCTATCCTTGAAACATGGTAGTTCTTCTCATGCGAACCTGCGTAGAGGATATTTTTTCCATCAGGAGACCAACTAAACCAAAGGATTCGATGAGGTTCGATTTCCGTGAATGTCCTTCCTTGTATGTCCTCTGATTCCTTGACACTTGCTAAGGTGTCAAGTAGACACAAATGTAACTGTTCAGAACCGTCAGGATCTATTGCAGCCAAAATTTGCTTTTCATCAGGCGATAGAAAAGCAAGCCTGCCGTAGAATTTGGAACTGCCAGGGAGCAGAGTTTCTTGTTTCAATGGGTCAGCAAGAGAGCTCCTTAGAAGCGATTTGCCTTCAGTTTCATCAAGTGTCTGCATGAGAAAGAAGTCGTCTTTCTTTGAAAAGTCCAATGGCATCGTACTAAAAGGCGACACTTCAAATGCAATCTTCAAACGTTCGTAAATAGATAGCAGAATGGTATTCCTCCATAACCCAGCG
>JAUWOA010000161.1 GCA_030612365.1 Candidatus Thorarchaeota archaeon | reverse complement strand
GGGAAGGAGATTAAGTTCTTGCTCTTCGGTGGCAGTGTATTCCCATTCCCACATCCGGTGAAGGAGTTTCGAGAGATTGCTGACGAGTACGAAATGAAGATTGGCTATGACTCAGCGCACGTTTCAGGCCTGATTGCAGCAGGACTGTTTCAAGACCCGTTGAGGGAGGGTGCGGACATCATGACTGCCTCAACGCATAAGACCATGCCTGGCCCGCAGCACGGCATTGTTTTGTCCAAGGCTGAATTTGCTGAGCCGATTAAGAAGGCATCTTTCCCAGGGATGCTTAGTAATCACCACCTCCACAACGTAGCTGGACTTGCAGTAGTACTCGCTGAGATGACTGAGTTTGGAGATGCATACATGGACCAGATACTCAAGAATGCTAAAGCTCTGGCACAGGCGCTCCACGAGAGAGGATGGAAAGTGATTGCGGAACACAAGGGCTTCACTGAATCCCATGTGGTTCTAGCGGACATATCAGGCTCACCAATGAAGAACGGTCGAACGGTGGAAGAGGAGCTGGAAAACGCGAACATTGTGATCAATCGCAATCTTCTGCCCTGGGACAAGAAAATGGGACGTGACTACAAGACACCCGGTGGAATTCGACTGGGAACGAGCGAGATGACGAGGCTGGGCATGAAGGAGTCCGAGATGGATGCAATCGCAGAGCTCATGCACCGTGTAGTCATGAAAGGTGAAGATGTGAACAAGATTGCAGCTGAAGTTGCAGAGTTCAGAAAGGACTATCAAAAGGTCCACTATGCTTTCGACACTGACACGCCCGCATACGCACATTTGAGATTCATGTAAGGGACCACTGCAATCGTGGACTTTGTGAGGTTGCCAACAGCTGCTAAAAACCTAGACATTGCTGCACATTTTATTATTGGTGCATATAAAGTCCAGATGGAATACTAGGGTATGGAGCCGATTCAGGACAAGAACCAAGTCCATGAACTAACTCTATTGTCGCCGCGAGTTGCACGGAGACTTAAAACGCCTGTTGGAAAGGTCGTTAGAAGTCGTAGGTCAAGGATTTACGATGCAACCTTGATGAATCAGGAACCGAACATCGATCATGGAATATGATGTCCAGGATCGTCTAGGTTTCGGGCAACGGTGAGCTCTCATGGATACGAAAAAAGCACAGGATATGATACGTAACATCTACCTAGAGAGAGACAGGGCAAGAGGACTCGAGAGAACATTGCTTAGAACCTTCGAGGAACTGGGTGAACTGAGTGATGCAATCCTAAGAAGCAAAAGTAGAAACGAACTGTCTGATGAAATTGCAGATGTCTTTGCGTGGGTGTGCTCGATTGCGAACCTCTTGGACATCGATCTCTCAGAGGCGCTATGCAGCAAGTACAGCGGAGTGTGCTCCAAGTGTGGAAGGGCGCCCTGTGAGTGTACTGAAGCCCCCTGATTGAATTCCAACCCCCGACCTGTCAAAAGGATTAAAAGTTGATATTAGGCACAAGTCATCGGTCCAGGAGATACAAAGGCATGCCTAAGACCCAAAAGAAACGCAAGAAGAAGAAAGGTGAGGGGCCAATGCCCTCTGGCGGAGCTGGTCTCATACGATTCTTCGAAGATGAAACGCCTGGTATCAAGGTTGGGCCGACCCTAGTTGTAATCTTTGCGTCTATGCTTGTGGTTTCCATAGTCATAGCGCATGTGGGAACGCAGCTCGGCTGGTTCTGACGGAACTATTCCATCAAACACGGTAGCTCATGCCCCAATGGTTATAAACGACCTAGAGCCGGTCCCTCGACCTGAGTCTGGTGATTCTCAAATGAAAGTGAAGAGTGTCATGAATAAGTACTGTCCCCGTTGCCGACAGCACACTGAACATGCCGTTTCTATATATAAGAAAGGCAAGGACAGATCGATGGCACAGGGGAAGCGTAGGATGACTAGGAAGACCAAGGGCTACGGTTCGTTTCCAAAGCCTATTCAGAAGCGCTTCGCTAAGACAACAAAGAAGACCACACTTAGGCTTCGATGCACTAAATGTGACTATACACTCATATCGAAAAGCATGCGACTGAAGAAGGTAGAAATAGAGAAAGTTTAGGTGAAGTTAATGGGCAAAGGCGAAATTATTCAGCAGCCCAAGTCACGGTTCATTAAAGTGAAATGCCTTGACTGCGAGAATGAGCAAATTATCTTCAGCCACTCAACGACCGAGGTTAAGTGTCTGAAATGTGAAAAGATACTGGCTAAACCATCTGGCGGAAAGGCCAAACTTGAGCCGACAGCTCGAGAGCTGGAAGTGCTTCCATAATCCCGCCTAAGAAGCGCTAGTCGGAGGTATGTGGAGAATGGTTTTGAAGCGTGCTGAGTGGCCGCACCCTGATGAGTACGCAATTGCAGTTGCTACTAAGGTTGCCCCCTATGGCGCCTACGTCAAATTGCCAGAGTTCGGTGAAAAAGAGGGATTCATCCACATCTCCGAAATTAGCAGCACTTGGGTCAGGAATATACGTAATCATGTTAATGAGAACAAGCGAGTGGTTGTCAAGGTGCTTCAGGTTGATACGCAAAAGAGGCATATCGATTGCTCCCTAAGGCGAGTTTCATCTGAGGCAAGGAGAGCCAAGAATAACGATTGGAAGCGTGCTCAAAAGGCTGAAAAACTCTTGGAGCTAGTTGCAAAGGAGAATGATGTATCACTAGAGAAGATCTATGAACAGATTGGCTGGCCCCTTGAGGATGCCTTTGGTGAGATATACAAGGGATTAGAGAAAGCCTCAGACTTAGGTGTTGCTGCGTTTGAGGAAGTTGAAGCCACCAAGATGCTCCGGAAACAAGTGGCAGACTTAGCAAAGGCGCGTATTGAGATACCGCAAGTTGAGATAGATGGGGAAATGACTATCCTTGTCCCAGGACCGAAGGGCGTTGACACGATTAAGAAGGCGCTGTCAGCCGGATTGGAAGCGAGCAAAAAGGAAAAGTCATCTGTTGAGATATACGCACTCGGATCCCCCCGATACAAGTTATGTATTGTCAGCCCTGACTATAGCGAAGCAGAAGACGTACTTTCAGATGTTCTTGGCAAAGTAACCAAGATCATCGAGAGCAATAATGGTACTATCGTATTCCAGCGCAAATAGTGATTTCTGATGACTCAGTTATACAAATGCGCAGATTGTGGGTACTACACCCTAGATGATTCCAAGTGCCCCAAATGTGGAAAGCGTGTTAGGACGCCACATCCAGCAAGGTACAGTCCTCAAGATAAGTATGGAGACTATCGCCGACGCGCGAAGAAAAAAACACGCCAGACATCTAGTTAGTACTCCTTCTAAAGGAGGGAGCTAGCGGTTGGCCATAAGGTCAACCGCCAGATTACATTTTCATTAGTAGAGATTTACCGGAACCCAGAAAGACGTCCAGTCGGATGAGAGCGTAGGCTCGCCGGAGAGAACATTGTTCCAGAACAAGAACCTAAGCTGGTAGTTCATGCCTCCGCGCATGAAAACATCCTGCGGGTCTTGCGAATCAAGCGGTACTATGAACTCGATTACGTTATCACCAGTGCCAAACTCTATCGCGTTCAGATCGCTTGAGTCAGCGCCCCATTCTCCATCGAATCCCACGTTGCCATCGTAAAACTCCTGACCATCGTAGTTCACAATTCGGATGTCAGGACGACTAGTTGAATCAAGAGGTGCAAGCTGCAGACCGAAAGCATCTTGGCCCAACGTGTAGTTGTCCATTGAAATACCGTAGTACATATGGGTCGAGTTTGACCTTGTGTACACAGTTGCTTCATAGCCGCCTCCGAAGACCACCGGATAGTTCTGAAATTCTTTCTCGTCATCAGTGATGTTACCATCGGCAATGCCTCCATCTAGAA
>JAUWOA010000024.1 GCA_030612365.1 Candidatus Thorarchaeota archaeon | reverse complement strand
TCCCATAGCATTTCATAGATTGGACCAGAAGGGGTTAGCGTGCTCTTTGTCATTCTAATCGCGTCAACAATCATGGTTCCAACCGACTCATGTGATACTGCTTCAAGGTTTCTCAAGATGGCATCTCTGTTCTTCACGGTTCGTACTCTGGCAATCGTGGCATGGGGTGTGAACTCTTTTCTCTCGAGCGGGTACCCGAGATTGCCAAGCCTATCATCAGTCATAGTTTTCAGTTCACGCATGGCGTCTGCGTTGTGCGTCACTCCAATCCATATTACTCTGGGTCTTCTTATACTTGGAAAGGCACCCACACCTCCCATCCGAATCGTGAATGGGTTGAACCTAATCTGTTCTAGTTCATTACGTATGGACTCTACCTTTGAAATCGGTGTATCCCCAAAGAATCTCCATGTGAAGTGGATGTTCTCTCGTTCAACCAGCTTCATTTTCGCCGCATCCCGGTCCAGCTTGTTCTGTATGCAGGCTATTCGAGAGAGATGGCCCTCATCCTTAATATCCACGCTCAAGAACACTCTCACAGTATCAGTCAAAACATCACCTTGAACACAGATTCAAACTCCCAGCCCCAATATTATCATGACGATTTGGCGTAGCTAAGGCAACTCTTAAAGGAACATCAAAGAACGGCACTTTGGTGACACACAAGAAATTGACGAAGCGCAAAGACTCCGGACTTGAACTGCCCGTTTCATCACGGGAAAGTACAAAGAAAATCGCTCGTGTGGGCGGATTGGATATACCAGGTGCAAAATTACTGGTGCTGCGAGGCGCAGCCTTTCCATTCAGACTAAAGGGGGACCCACGAGCAATGGGAGTCGAAACTGACAATGCTGAACTATTTGCAGACTATGCTCGCGAGCAATGGATTGGATGTGTAATCAAGAAGGGCCAATACCTCTTTGACAGATATGTCATGCCGGATTTCGCGTTTCAAGTTACAGAAGTCGACCCCGTAGAGTCTATTGTGACTAACGACACTGTGATACGACTTGATTCCAGTGTCAGTTCCAATGACACTCCCAATCGAGAAACTGGTCTTGATGATGTCGTGGGACACGAAGTCGTGAAGAAAAAATGCCGAATCATTCTGAACTACCTCGAAGCTCCTGCACGCTATGGAGAATGGGCACCAAGAGCGCTTCTATTTCATGGCCCTCCTGGCACAGGGAAAACAATGCTGGCAAAGGCAATAGCAAGTGAGGCCAACGCACGTATCTTCCTCGTTAAAGCATCAGATCTAATAGGTGTCCATGTAGGCGATGGGGGTAGGAGAATCAGTGCTCTTTTCGAGGATGCGCGGAACACTTCACCAAGCATTGTGTTCATTGACGAGCTGGATGCCATAGGGTTAGCCCGTTCTTTCCAATCAATCAGGGGTGATGTTTCGGAAGTCGTGACTGCATTTCTCGGTGAGCTGGATAAAACGGATGAAGGATCTGGTGTTATCGTAATTTGCGCGACCAATGCCTTCATGCTGATTGATCCGGCTCTACGTAGCCGATTTGAAACAGTTTTTGAGTTTAGGTTGCCTGATAGCATAGAACGACTGAGGATACTGGAGATGTATGCAGCACGACTCCCTCTCCCAATAGACATAGACTTGCAACTTGTTGCTTCGAGGACTGAAGGGTTATCTGGAAGGGATCTGAGAAACCGTGTATTGAAGGAGGCACTCCACTCAGCAATATCGGAGGATCATTCTTCAATCACTCAAGACACTGTTCTCAGCATTCTCGATAAGATTAAGGTGAAGCATGTACCTGACTATGCGATATGAAAAAGCCTATTGGAGCCTATTCTGACAAGGTGATGGAGATACCATGAAGCTGGTAGTTGTCACAGGAATGCCCGGAGCTGGGAAGAGTGAGGTTGCTGATACATTTCGCAATGCCGATGTTCCCGTAATTGTCATGGGGGATGTAATCCGGGAGGAAGTCCGCAAAAGAGGACTTGAACCCAATCCAGCGAACACTAAGAAGGTAATGCTAGAGCTGAGGGACGAGAACGGTCCCGGAGCAGTAGCCATGCAATGCATAGATGATTTGAAGCAGACAACGGCAGAACTAGTAGTCGTTGAGGGGTGCAGAAGTGTAGCAGAGATTCAGGTCTTTGACGATTATGCTGAGAAGGTCATAACTGTCTGTGTGCATGCATCCCCCGCTACTAGATTTGAGAGATTGAGAGAGCGCGGTCGCGATGACGACCCGAGTGACTGGTCAGTCTTCAGAGAGCGCGACATTAGAGAGATATCGGTAGGTCTTGGCGGAGTCATCGCCCTTAGTGATATAATGCTTGTTAACGAGGGCACTGTAGATGAACTTCACGAGCTTTCGCAGAACGTGGTCAAGAGGTTCCTTTGAGATGGAAGTGACCGTATGCTGTCCTGTGTTTCCCACAGAGGACAAACTTTCGGTTGAAACTGCACTTGCCAACCTATTCCTAATTCAAAAGCTTGAGGAACAAGAAACGGAAAACCATATTGAACTGAAAGCACTCTGGAATGATTCAAGCTCATTGTCATCAATCCGTCAGCGTATTCATGAACTCCGAATAATCGACGTTGTACGGAAACGGCTGGTATCAAACTGGGATGATTTGAATGCAATGACACACCTATGTTTCGAAAAGCAAGCTGCTTGCGTAGACAAGCTTAGAGTGGTTGACGACGCTCAAGAAACCCCTCCTCTAGGTTTCATTGAGATTGCCATCAGATTTCAGAACACTTCCGAATTCGAGAATTTCCTCAATTGGTTCACTCCTCGTACCTCGAATGGTAGGATGGCTGATCACTAAAAGTTGATAGTAATCACTTCACGGAAGAGTCCACTGTGCACACGGAACCGAATCTGATATTCAATCTCAAAGCCAAGCTGCCGAACGACATCCGGAATTTCCATCTCACTACTATGGCAGGTACATATCCTGCCACCAGGTAGAATGGTTTCTTCAGCGTTTTCAAGTAAGGCGGTAACTAATCGCACAGCCTTTTCCCCGCGGGTGGAACTAGCTCTACCATATGGCGGATCTGTAACCACATGATGACATTCCTTGATAGGAAGACTCCTGGCATCCCCCTGAATCAAGCTATAGTCACTACCTTGAATGCTGGCAAGATTCATCGAAGCCCCTTTCAAGAGACGCCAGTTAAGCTCCAATCCAATCGGTCTGGCACCAATGGAGGCAATCTCACATAGTATTCCTCCTCCACCGCAGAATGGGTCGAGCACACTTTCGTTTGGCCTGACATGAGCTAAATTGCACATGGTCCTGGCCAATACGGTATTCATCATGCTTGGATGGAAAAATGGCTTCCTTCCGGGTCTTCTCTCTCTTAGCTGCCCACGCAGTTGTGACTCCCTGGATGTACAAATCAGGACTCTATCAGACAGTGCCAAAACAAGGACTCGTATGTCCGGGTTCTCCAAGTGAACCTTTGCACCTGTGGTTCGTTGAATCTTGTCGCCTAGCTCAATGACAAGACATCCTCTAGTTTCAGTTTTCCTACCCGGCGGAAATGATTTGGTTCGGATACAAAAGGTTTCGTTATTACCTATACTGGATTTCAGCAGCTCATTCGGTATCTCAAGAGCCGCACCGTCCAGTGAATCTGTTTCAAAAACTATCATTCCAGCTTCTTTCAATAAGGCTGCTCTCTGCAGCAAAAAATCGGTTGGATCCTGCAAACCCTCAATGATGGCCACGCTTTCATGCCAGGAAATCTCATATTTCGAGTTAACCATCTGAAGAAGGGTTTCAATCTCGACTCGGGCTAACTCTGCATTCTCACCAGAAACAATCGCGAAGTACAAGTTGGTCGACGCATTCCTACTCATATGTTACGTAGTCCTCCCCGCCTGCAAACACTCGCTGAAGTTCTCCGTAAAGGATATCGATACCAGTCATCTCCTTGGCTGACACGGGCACTAAGCGTGTCACACCTCCTAAGTCCTCCATCATCCTTAGTATCGATGCAGAATACTCGCGAGCCAGACCGCTCGCTGACATGTTGAGAGCATCATTTAGGGCATGGGGGTCTTCTGCCCACTCAACTACCCGTTCCATTTGTTCATCTGTCAGTATGTCTGGCTTGCTCAGAACATTCAACTGAGGCAATCCAAAGCGGATGTTGATTGACATTCCAAGCAGCATTGATGACAAGTATCCTGTAGGAGTACTGGCAATGTTTGAATCAAGAAGATATAGCGAAAGGGCTGGATCTCTACCACTAAGACTCGACACTAACATTGGCCCGGAGTTGCGGTATGCAAAGAGCTCCATCTGTCCCGGGCAGTCCACCAATACGTAGTCCTTACCAGTATCTAGTATCTCCTCTCTCAAATCATTGACGTGACTGACTGCCATATCTAATGATGCGACCAAGGCACCATTTGGTCCTAGACCGAATTGATGCATGACTTCGCCATAGTTAACATACTCTCTAATATCAACATCACTTGTGTATGGCGGCTCTTCCACGCCCGGGTCAAGGTTTACTATCGCCACACTCATCTCAGAGTCAAGTAACCATTTCTCCAGTGATGCAGTGAGTAGTGATTTGCCGGAGCCTGCAGTGCCAACTAGAAATGTAAAGAACATTTGTGGATTCATCTTCGTGTGACTCCTAATGCTCTTTGAGTTCTTCGGTACCACTTACAAGAAGCGAGAATATATCGTGCACAATCATTTAGCATCTGCATGTCGTCAGTTGACGAAATCTAAGTCGGCTTCCACACAACTCTTATCTGCGATACACTCTGGAGTTCAAACATGGATGCAGGTGAAACGCTCCATAGGCTTGCCGAAGCAATGGCTGGTGAGATATGCCTTGCAGAGGTTGATCCAGGAGCAGTTATGCGAAGGTGGCGAGAGCGCTTCAAAATCTCTCAAAAAGACCTAGCAAAACACCTAGAGGTTTCGCCCTCCGTCATCAGCGACTACGAGAGTGGACGAAGGAAATCGCCTAGAGTCGAAACAATCCGCAGGTTTGTTGAAGGCTTGATAGAGATGGATGTCGCTAAAGGCGGTCGGGTGGCAGTAACACTAGAGAAGCTGATAGCCCCTGAAATCGCTTCCGATGCAATCTTGGACAGTCGCGAGTTTGGAGTTCCTGTTCCCGCCAGATTGCTAGTTGAAAGACTTGAATGCAAGGTGCTGACACATCCCCGATTGCTTGATCGTGACATCTATGGCTATACTGCGCTTGATAGTGTAAAAGCCATTGTTGCACTCACGCCCCTGCAGCTTCTTCGTCTGTATGGTGGCACAACCCAGCGAGCTGCCATTCTCACGAATGTTTCGACAGGACGATCCCCGATGGTTGCCATCAAAGCAAGTCAAATAGGGACATCAATCGCTGTGAAACCTGCGGTTGTGATACTACAAGGAGTCAAAGAGCTTGACCCCCTTGCTGTGACAATTGCAGATAGTATTCACCTGCCTCTATGTGTATCGGAATTCGAGTCTACAGAAGAGCTTATCCGCGTCATGCGTCAGTTTAGTCCTCAAGTGTAGATTCATCTTACTGTGGTGATTAGATTTGGATTTCATTATGGAAATCAACGACCCAATTCATGGATTCGTTGGCCTGACTGAGCTAGAGTCGAAGATAATTGACTCGGAAACCTATCAGCGACTCCGAAGAATCAAACAGCTCTCGGGAGGACACTATGTCTATCCCACAGCCGAACACACTCGCTTCGGTCATTGTATTGGTGCAATGTATTTAGCTGGGCTCGCAGGTAGGCGATTGCTAGATCAACTTGGTCTTGGAAAAGATGCACTTCATGAGGTGCGGATAGCCGGCCTACTCCATGACATAGGTCATGGCCCTTTCAGCCATGTGTTTGAGGAAGTTCTGTCAGAGAAACGGGGCATGAACCATGAGGATGTTACCGAATGGATAATCCGCAAAGGTGAGTTAGGGGACCTGCTGGAAGATGGCGGAGTGTCTCGGGACAGGATTGCCGATCTTGTTCGTGGCCGCAGGAAGACCAAGACAGATGCAGTTGTGAGCGGAATAGTCGCAGGACAGGTTGATGCCGACAAGATGGACTACTTGATACGGGATTCATTCTACTGCGGCGTAAACTACGGGCTTGTGGACATTCATCGTCTGATAAACAGTCTCGAGGTGTCTGAAGGCGGCTTCATAGAATTTGACATCGCAGCTAGAGGTGCATTAGAGTCATTCCTCGTGGCGAGGTATGAGATGTTCTTGAATGTTTACTACCATAAGACGGTACGCAGTGTTGAAGTGCTGCTGGTAAAACTGATGCATACTGCAGATGACCTACTCGGACTCACAGCCTTCTCAACACCCGAGGAGTTTCTGGCACTGGATGATATGTCACTTATTTCTAGGCTGCGAGGAATCAATCCATCCGAATCTGACGAAGCCAAGGAAACTGCTGAGCTCGTTCAGATGTTGGATTCACGGATATTCTATAAGTCGGTATTTGAGAAAGTACTCCATACAGATGACAGATTCGTGTCCAAGATACTGACCAAACGTAAGGTGCGAGAGAGCATCCAAGAGGAGATTGCATCAAGCGCCAATGTTCCAACTGATGAGGTTATTGTAGATGTTCCAACTCTGCCGTCTGTGCCATATAACCCGCACCAAGTAAACCCAATGGAGATTGGCATCTTCCAAATCATTGATGGAAAAAAGGTGTCACACAACCTCTCGGAATACTCCAACATTGCCGAGATGATGAAAGTATACCTTGATGTAATCCGCGTATATACTGTTGATCGGAACCGGGCTGAGGTGGGAAGGGCAGCACGTGAAGTCTTTCAAGAAGTTCCAGATGCCGCACTAATTCACATGTGACTTAGGCATTTCGTTGCCCGAAACTTGTACAATACTGGACATTAATGTCCTTGACTGATGTTCGGTTCCTGATTCATTGAGGTCTACTCTGCAGATCCTACTGAAACTGCGACTAGTTTCACGTCCTCTCCAAAGGCGTTTTTTGTTTACGTTCAACTAGCAGCGACCGAATTGCATGTAGCGTTCAAATCACTGCTGATTGTCCGTGAGGAATTAGCTGGAGTCTTGTGCTTCACCTTGGATAATGTCCAACCTGTGTGGAGATTAAATAGTGTCCCCAAGGATTCTACATTGAATCTAGTATCCGCTATGGAGCTGAACACTTGACCAACGACCTCAACGATGCACTGCAAGCTATCAAGGTAATTTCCGGAGTCGAAAACGTTGTTATGATACAAAAGGACGGTCTTCCGGTTGCCAGTGCAGGAGTATGGTTCAGCAAGGAGGAGGTATTCGCAGTTGCGGCATCTACCTGCGCAATATTCGGCGTGGCGAAACTAATCCATGGGGATTTCAAGTACCTTCTTATGGAATCGGAAACCTCGAAGATCTTCTTGGCATCACTCCCAAATGATCCTGACTATTTCTTAGCCATCACCACCGCACCAAGAGTCAACCTTGCAGCCCTATTCATCGAGATGAAGGATAGTTTATCGCGCATATCCTTCCTTTTGAAACAGCATTTGGATGGCAGACTTCCGCCACTACGTTCGTATAATATGGACGAAACACAGCGGGTGTTAAACAGGTTCGCAGTAGCTGAAGGCAGTCAAGCAACATATTCCATTTCACGATCAATAATATCCTTGAATCGGTCTCAAGCTCTTGCTCTCAGAACAATTTTGCGGCAGATTCATGATAGCATTCCAGGCATCGAATCGGTCTTTCTGGCTTTAAGTGGTGGAATTCGCGTTTCACTAGAAGCATTCGCAAATGATCGGCTCGCAGCAATGTCTTTTGCTCTATATGATGCATCCGAGCGAGTAACTCGCACCCTACGTAATAGCTCACTTCAAACAGTGCTGTGCGAAACCGAACGGACGCGCCACATCATCTATTCAGTTCCGAATGGAGTCTTCGGCCTGTGGATAGATCGTAACAGTCAGAAACTCGGTCTTATGAGGCTCTTATTGAAGCACTATATCGCAGAAACCCGACGGATACTAGAAACAGCATCAATGATGAAACCTGCAATTCCTGATGATTTGAAGGAGCTGCTGATGTCCGGTGGCTCCACAGAGAGTCTACTTCTCACGAGGCGAGATCCATGACGTATTCCATAATGAGAATGATTGAGCTGATGGGTAATGAGTTCCCACTTCTATTGAATGCAGTACTTTCTCGTCTCCCCATCATTGTAGCGGGAGAGGACATCGAGCTAGTGGATGATATTGCTAATAGCATTCCAATGCTCTGCCCCCATCGCCATAAGATTATGTTCTGGCGCGATTTCACGTCAGAGGGAGAGATTCTGTCGGTATGGGAGGAGGAACGGCATAACTATGAAGTAAGCAGGACTATTGTCTGTTGCCTCTCAGCCAATCTCAGATTGGCCTTGGACCGCATCAGTCGCTTCTCGGGTTGGATTGTTGCTATGCCTCTTGGTGCAACAGTTCTCGGTGTACATGTAACTGAAGAAACATTGCAGGATGGTGTCACTCGTATTCTACAGAGTTCTGAGAATTGCGGAGTACTTCGAGTGGATTCGCCGTCGTCTATCAGGTTTTCACTCGTACAGTCAGGTGCAGGAAGTCTAGACCTTGAAAAGCGCATCGTAAGCAAGATAATCACACGAAAGCGTCAGTCACTGGAGCGAATCAGGCGTCTTCTGAAGAAATCCCTTCGCGGCCTCAATGTGTCGGAGCATATCATAACCTCAGTCATGAATCTCGACGATGAGGCCGAGAAGCTCACACACGATGTGTTTGATGAGGAAATAGACAGCTATGTCCATGCAGCTAGACGAGCCGTGACCCTTCTATCAAGGATACATCTTGCTAGAGAGCTGGGTGCGCCTGCTGCTTTGACTGCAAGAAACCTGTATGAAGCAATAGGATGGGAAGGCGGACAGCTTCCAGACCTGATACGGTTCATACGAGCCGAATGGCACGAGGATTTTTCCGACTGTGTCAAGAGTGGCGCGCTTTCGGGTTTGGGTGCTTGGGTAGACAGTATGTGGGGAACGTAGAGTGGGAGGATAGTCATTTGATTATAGATTATGGCAACCGGACAATTGGGCTCAAAATTGTGTTTTTCGGCCCTGCCATGAGTGGAAAGACCACAACAATCAGATGGCTCTTTTCGGAGCTAGGCATTACGGAGAAGCTTACATCGATAGAGAACACGCTGGGTAGAACCATGTTCTGCGATTTTGGAACGATTCCCTGCAATCTGAGTGAGAGCTGGATTATCAATGCACATATCTGGTCCGCGACCGGTCAGGATTTCTACAGATCAACACGTGAGGTTGTTTTGGTTGGCGCAGATGGTGTTGTATTTGTGGCAGACTCTCAAGAGCATCTGCTTGATGAGAATCTTGAGAGTTGGAATGAGTTGATGGCCATGATCATTGAAGAGGAGCGCCCTCTTCCAATAGTTGTATGTCTTAACAAGCAGGATTTGCCAGATGCAATCAATGAAGAGCGGCTCAGAGAGCATCTTAATCTTCCATTGTCGGTACCGGTATTCAGAAGTGTTGCCATGAGTGGCTTCAATGTAATCGAGGCATTTCAGCTACTGTTTCAACAATCAATGCGCACAAGCATCATAGCACGAGCTGTTTCATGATTTCCTGCAATTGACGTTATGTTGTCAATTCTAGCGATTACTTTATACGAGCCGAGGTTTCTGCTGCACTATCAAGGACCCGCACAGCCACCTCTCTTCGCAC
Organism: Candidatus Thorarchaeota archaeon; assembly: GCA_030612365.1. Taxonomy (GTDB): domain Archaea; phylum Asgardarchaeota; class Thorarchaeia; order Thorarchaeales; family Thorarchaeaceae; genus WTCK01. The sequence goes on along the minus strand of JAUWOA010000024.1, from coordinate 15,034 downwards.
TTGGTCAGTCGAGGCAGTCCCTTTGAAGTCAGCCCCAAAAGAAACTCGGTTTGTATTTGTAACAGGGGGTGTGCTCTCCGGAATCGGGAAAGGTGTCACAACCGCATCGATTGCCAAGATATTCCAGTTCCGAGGCTACACAATACGAATAGTCAAGATTGATCCATACCTCAATATTGACCCAGGCACACTCAATCCCATTGAACACGGGGAAGTCTTCGTTACCGATCAAACGTGGACATTCAAACCAGTTGATGACTTCACGTTCAAAATTTCTGAGATTGATCAAGATTTCGGCACGTACGAGAGGTTCACTGGAACTGTGGTCCATCCGTTTCAGAATATTACTTCCGGACAAATTTACATCTCAGTCATCTTGGGGGAACGAAAAGGAGATTTCTTGGGGCGAACAGTGCAGATAATCCCGCACGTGACTGAGAGAATCAAATCGAGAATCCTGACGGTTGTCAACCAAGAACCAATCCCGGATGTTCTACTTGTTGAGATTGGCGGAACTGTTGGCGATATAGAGGCGATGCCCTTCTTAGAAGCAACTAGACAATTCATTAGTGAGGTTGGCCGAAACAGAGTTGCCTTGGTCCACGTGACTCTGGTGCCATTTCTGGCATCAGTTGGTGAGTTTAAGACAAAACCCACTCAGCATAGTGTGAGGACTCTCCAAGGACTTGGTCTGCAACCGGACATCGTGGTGTGCAGGGCTGAGTCAGAGCTGCCTGACGCTGCAAGAAAAAAGATTGCATTGTTTTGTAATGTGCCCGAAGAACGAGTTATTTCAAATCCAGATATCCCTGTTATTTATCGACTTCCTCTCCATTTTGAGGAACATGGCCTTGGAGATATTATTATCAACCACCTTGGCATGGAATCAAGAACTCTGGAAACTGCATCATGGACAGAGATAGTGGAGTCGTTTGAGAACATCGCGGACACCGTAGTAATTGCCATGCCAGGGAAATACACTACTCTGAGCGACTCGTACAAGAGCATCAGTGAGGCATTGACGCACGCCGCCGCGAAGTATGGTGTTGGTGTTCGAATCAAGTGGATTGAAACCGAGGAAAGCTGTGACAAACTGAGTCTTACAGAGGCCCTTCGTGAAGCTGATGGCATTCTTCTTACACCCGGGTTCGGTTCTCGCGGGGTTGAAGGAATGATCAATGCCGCAGCGATTTCATTTACGTCAAAAGTTCCTTTCCTAGGCATCTGCTATGGGGCACAGCTTGGATCGATTGCTTTCGCCAGAACGACAATGGGGTGGGACGGCGCTCATACAACGGAGGTCGACCCCAACTGTCTCTACCCGGTAATAGATATGATGGACGATCAAAAGAATACCGAAAACAAGGGAGGGACTATGAGGCTATGTGGCCACGAAGTGAGAATCGTAGAGGGGACCAAACTGCATAGCATGTACAGTACCAATCAAGTTAGGGAACGCTTCAGGCATAGGTATCATCTCATTTCACGTTATGTGGATCGCATGGCTGAAGAAGGACTGATTGTTTCGGCATATGACTCAACAGGGACGATAATCAATGCAATCGAACTTACAAATCACCCCTTTTGGATTGGGGTACAATACCATCCTGAATTCAAGTCACAACCGGGCGCACCACACCCTCTATATTCCGGGCTAATAAGGGCCGCTTTGGACTATAAGAGAGAGAGGGAAACTTAGTGGACAAACGGCTCGATCACGCTCTATCCAATCTTGCTGAAGAGATAGACCGGGTCGAAACCGCCCGCAAGGGATTCGGTGCGGTCATGAAGAAGATAAAGGGAAACATAGACCTCTCGAGGTTTCCCGCAATAGTAACTGATACAATGGAAACCTCTCTGCTGACTAAGCTAGAAGCAACAAGCCTCTCTGGTCTCAGAATTGCCGGAGTTGATGGCGGGTTGGTCCGGAAGCGTTTCAGATCAATGGATATTCTCCTCACTCGCGCAGTTGCAGTCATATTCCAGTTCGGACGCGAAGACGGTCCTGTTGTGGAGTTTTACCCCGAAGCCTTTCCAGAGCCAAAAGTCACACCTGTGCTGCTTGCACTGCCAAGCCTTGAGATAGACCAGCTAGCCTCTCTTGAACGAGTTGCAACTGAGCTTGAAGCAACAATCTCCGTGCTCGACGAGTTCCACACAGATCTAATTCTTGTTGATGGAAGTCTCTTTTATCATCCGAGAGACCGTCCACAGCGTGGATCGACAGCGTTTGCGAAGTTCCAAGAAGTTATGGCTCTCTACAGGCAGCTGTATCACAAATCCCGAAAGAAGAGAACAACTCTAGTCGGGATAGTGAAAGACAGCCGCTCCACGCGGATGGTCCAAGTACTAGGTGAGGTGCTCCCACATATTATTCGGGATTCGTCTATCTTCGAGCTCATGCAAGACGTCGACTATCGTTGGCTTCTCAAGGTTTCGAGGGACTGTGACCTCCTTGACACCTTCCTGGAGCCGGGTGAGAGAACCTTTGCTTTCAGGTACTCGTCAGAACTAACACATAATGTGAATTCGGCGAGTGATGAGCTAGCCATTTGGTCATCATCGATTTGGGTCACGTATCTCAAGACGGCCCGAGATGATTTACCATTGAGGATTGAAGTTCTCATGGACCAAGACAGCAAAGACACCAAGGAATTGGATAGGGCACTTTCAGCGATTCTCCCTCTGTCTTGGCAGCATCCTGAGTATGGCATTCCCACTCCGATTCTGGAGGCTGACGCACGAGCACGGATTACAGGCCACGAAGCTCAGCTGATTATAGATCGTTTGATGGCATTATCAGGACTTACATACACAGTTCTTGAAAAGAGACGATCTAGAAACCCGTTTAGTGGAGGATGAATGTGTTGAAAGAAGATTATCAATCAAGCAGGCTGGGAACAGTTGTTTGCACAGGAGATAGTCCGAATGTCCTAGAGTTCTCATTCGTGACAGAGGGCAGCTCCAATGAGATTGTGGTTCGACGAGGGGAGTTTGTTTCTGTTGTAACAGAGAATGGAACAATTATCGCAAGAGTTCAGAACATCGTAAAAATAAATCGTTACTATCAGCATGCCGAGGCTGTGAAAGAGTATCAATCGCGAGGTGAACCTCTGCGTTCGATATTCCCTACAGATCGCTGGCAATATACAGTTGCAGAAGCACGTGTTCTGGGATTTTGGACTGGCAACCGAACGGTTAGACCATACTTTACGGTTTCACCTGGAGCTGTGGTCCGAAGGGTTGACGAGGCGATACTTTCTGCTTTCCTGAGGCTTGATACGAAAGATGGTCTTAGATTGGGCCACCTTGGCCACCACGAACTTGAATTCACTCCATCGCTCGATAGACTCCTGTCGAAGCATCTGGCAATCTTGGCAATGAGTGGCGCCGGCAAATCGTACTTCGTATCAGTCCTTCTTGAGGAGATACTTTCACGTACGAAAGATAACGGTCGTCTTGCTGTAGTAGTCGTTGATGTTCATGGTGAATACGAATACTTGAAGGATATAACGGCAAACGACTTGAAAGTGCCAGACGCTCAGTTTGAGGTAGAACACATCCGTGCGTCACATATTCAAATCCCTGCCCAGAATCTGTCTGCCGAAGCGTTGAGGTCACTCGTGGCCGACATGAGCGCAGTTCAGGTCCGTGATTTACGACGAGTTGTTTCGGAAATGAGAGAAAATTCGGACAGTGGCTACACTCTTCGAGAACTCATCATTCATGTGAAGGATGACGAAACGATTAGCAAGAACACTCGTGATGCGTTGGCAAGCTGGCTAGTTGGTCTAGACGACACCGGTCTCTTCGGACGAGAGTCAGTACCAGATCTAATGGAAATCATTCGGCCCGGCAAGCTTACCATTATTGATTTGAGCGACTTTATTTCACTTAAGAAGAAACAGATTATCGTTTCACATCTTGCTAGCGAACTTCTCTATTTGAGACGACAAGGGAGAATACCGCCATTTCTGTTGGTTCTTGAGGAAGCTCATCAATTCTGCCCCGAAAGCCGACATGAACTCGCACTTCCAAAGACACGGATCGAAACAATAGCACGCGAAGGACGAAAGTTCTTTGCAATGTTGTGCTTGATTTCACAGCGCCCGGTGAAACTATCGACCACAGTCTTGAGTCAATGCACCAATCAGGCAATACTCAGATGCACCAACCCCTATGACCTTGAGCATATTGGTCGAAGTAGTGAAGGCATTGATCGTCCATCATTGGAGGCAATCACAACGCTTGAAGTTGGAGAAGCTCTATTTGTAGGTGAAACCGTTTCTGTCCCCACTTTCGTGAAGGTTCGCAAACGCCGTTTCGAGCCGCGCGGATCCACGCACGACTTACTTCGCGCAATCAAGAAGGCGGATAGATAGAAGTCCGGAAAAACCTTTTTTGGAGAGTCATGCCGGATAAACTGTGATTGCGAATATTGGAAGTGTAACCTAAGTGGCTGATGAAGACAGAGATGAAATCCGTAGATTAATCGACTCGTTGCAGGCCGGAATGGTCGAGATGTTCGACCAGCTTCGTGAATTGCGACGCCGTTTGAATCTTATCGATGACGAGCTTGCTGGCACAACCTCCTCAGCAGCTCAATTGTTCACTGAAGTTAAGAAACCAAAGGCGCCAATCGCTCCCTTGACGCCCCCTTCCCCTGACACGTCATCGCTCGGTCAATCTGTGGAGGAGAGCACTGAAAAACCCGCTTCCCCCATAACTGTTTCTGAAGTTATTGCTACACCAGAAACCGAGGAGTCAGATTTTGAAAAGCATCCACCGATTTCAGACGCTCGTGTTGCACGTGTCCTCGATCCAATCACGCACGAGCTGCGTACGGGTGAGGCACCTGCGGAAGTCCTAGCTGAGTATCTCCAAGCGGCCAAGGACTATCTATTCAGCGATGAAACATCATTCAATAAGGTTGCAAGCGACATGGACGTTGTGCTGAAATTTCTGAAGGCACGAGAAAAAAGAACCATCCGTCCAGAAGAACGTGATAACATACTGACGCGCATTCGCCGCTGGAAAGCAGCACTGAGCACTTAACGTGTTCAGCTTTAATCTGCCAGTAGTTACAAATCGATAACGATCCGATTAATCTTGGTTCTTGAAATTTTCCTCAAACCATGCTGACCGGGTTCGTATCTGCACGAAAGTAGACCTGCCTCTTGCAGGATTTTAATCTGTGCACTGGCATTGGCCTCCGTTCCGCCAAGATGCCTAGCAACCCGTGTAACGTCTTTTTCTCCCTGAAGCAGGAGCTTTAGTATTTTCAGGCGAGTGCCTGATGAAAGGGCACGTCCAATGCGTAGTATCGCGTCGTCATTGCTTATCTCTAATGATTCTGACAGTTGTCACACCTCAGTTGAATTGGCACGTTTCTTAATCATGGCTTTAATAATTGTATTGATACGGACTCGTTAAAGCGCTTGCTTATTATAATGCCTATCATTTTAGCATTTGAACGAACTCAACTGCTCGCATCTTCTGTATTCCATCTATACCCTGCCCAGAGTTGTATCTACCATTCACATCCAATATACATGCACTGCGAGCAGAGGGTTTGTTTGCCATAGTCTATTTGGATTGACTCGTACGGTCTTGAATAGATGTCAACTCTTATAGCCAAATCCCAAGAAGGTTATTCCGAGTGCTAAGCCTCATGGGCGATGACAGCGTTTTCGTAATGGGGTTCGACATACTTCCCTCCAAGAGCCCTCGCTCGAAGACAGCTCCAAAATTTGCCTGTGTGATAATGAGAAATGGAGCAATATTGAGCGAATACCCGGAGATATCACGCACCAACTTGTTGAAGCTAACCCGGGAGATTAGCCCCAAGTGGCTCTGCACAGATAACATCTTCGAGATAATACGTGACAGCAAATCCCTGTTCAAATTAGTTGAAAAATTGCCTCATGAAACTCGTCTTGTTCAGGTTACGGGCGTTCCTCCACGTCAAGTTGCGCTCAAGAGACTTGCTAAACGACATGGACTCAGTGTTCGCGGGAAGCCAACTCCACTCGAATCCGCTCGGCTTGCAGCACATCTTGCATGGCTAGGAGTCGGACACAGCTTAGAGTGCTTTGGCGAACAAACAGAAATCAAAGTGACACGCGGACGGAAGATGGGCAAAGGGGGGCAGAGTGCAAATCGATACCGCAGGAGAATCCACTCTGAAGTCCAACAAATGACCCGCTTTATTGAATCCCAGCTCAAGACAGCAGGCATCGAGTACGATATTGATCTCCGACGCTCAGACTTCGGCTATGCCAGTTCCCGAATAGTCGCGTATGCTCCCTTGCCAGTCATTAGCCGCCTTGTTGAGCGCAAGCGTGGGGGGGATTTCAATGTCATAATCTCACCTGTGAGAAAACGGACCGAGTTTGTTCCACTAGAGTCTGGTCCTGTTTCCACCCAGCTTCAGCCTAGATTCTTTATCTTGGGCATCGATCCAGGTACGACCGCAGCGATTTGCCTTTTGTCACTCGATGGTCGCGTCCACCTTCTCAAGAGTAGGAAGAGCTTCACCAGGGCTGACATCATACGCTTGGTGTATGAACACGGAATCCCAGTGATGGTGGCTACAGATGTCCCTCGTATTCCTCACTTTGTCGAAAAGATTGGCAAGACAGTGAACGCTAAGATATACGCCCCTAACCGACCGATTCCTGTGGCAGATAAACAGGAACTGGCAAGAGAGTTATCCGATGTTCGAATCAGAAATGCGCACGAACGTGATGCATTGACTGCTGCAGTTTACGCATACAGGAGCATGCTGCCAAAGTTTCAGCAAATAGAGCATAAGGTGCGGGAGGAGCAGATTGCTGTTGACCGATCTCATCTCAAAGCCTTGATTCTCAAAGGCATGTCTATGAATGAGGCTATTTCAAGTCTAATTCAAGAGGAATCAGAGCCAATCGATATCGAACCTGAACTTGATGTCCCTGAAGAAGAATTAACTCAGGAACGATTTGATGCAATTCGTTCCAAACTAGATGCTCTTCGAACAGAGAACAGGCTTCTTGAGGATAGAGTAGAGGATCTAGAGCGCCTAGTCGAGTTCTTGAGGTTCAGAGAGAGCGAATTGACATACAGCCTTGATATAGTCACTCAGAAGAATCACTGGAATATCAAACGCGACCGTGAGATAGTTAAGAAGCAGTCAGAATTGAAGCAGTCTCAACGAGATATAGAGACACTCCACAAACAACTGCGGAATCTTCGAAGCCGTTTGACGCAGCTTAGGGGCGTCAAGCATCTCGAGATGCGTGGTGATATGCTGGCAGTGAAAGCCCTTGAGAAGTTTACGCAAGAATCCATCGAAGAGTACACTGGTAAGGTTGCTACCCTGAAACGCGGCGACATAGTCCTTTTTGAAGACGCGAGCGGGGGTGGACCAACTACTGCACGAATGCTGATTGACCACGATATTCGAGCAATCATCATTGATACGCCCCTTTCTCATCTTGCAAGGGCGGAGCTTGTTGACGCTCTAATACCAGTCATTGATGCAAAAGAAGTCGAGCTGAAGAGAGTAGATGAGTTTGCTTTCGTTAACAGAAAGAAATTCGAGCACCAGTTCCAAGAATTCATGAAACGCGTTCACGAACAAGCGCGGATAAAAGGTGAAGATCGCCTTGTGGCCATAGTTGAAAAGTACAGGCAAGAAACGGAGCGCTAGTTACTGAGTACGTAACCTACTCACTCGGGAATTTGAATCCAAAGGATGTTGTTTCCTCTAATCAGAATTGACCCGTATTTCGCCTTCGTTTCATCATTCTCAAGCTCCTCCGCATCTCCAAGTGTCAGATTCATGTACTGATCACACCTTGTTAGGCGTCCGCGGAAGATGCGCTCGTCTTTGAGTTTGATTGAAACTATGTCGCTAAGGCGTTGCTCCAGAGCCTTAATTGGGCTATTCTCTGTGGACACTAGCACTTCCTCATCGGGGGTGCCCTGAGCGGCGATTATAAACCCTTTGCTCTCAGAAGGTGGAACTGTCGCAGCGAAAGAGTATTTGCTTGACTATTTCACACTAGGAATCACTTGAAGAACAGTCATTTGCGGGAATAAACGGCCATGTCATTACTATGCTTGGGATTGGAAGGAACTGCACATTCGTTTGGAGCCGGTGTTGTTTCCAGCAAGGGCGAGGTTCTCTCCAACATCTGGCATATGTTGTCACCTGTTGAGGGAGGAATTCATCCACGCGAGGCTAGTCGCCATCATTCTGACATGGGGCCCGGAATAATTAAGCGTTCATTGGAGGATGCGGGAGTCAGTCACAGCGATATTCAGCTTGTTGCATTCTCAAGAGGCCCTGGACTTGGACCTTGTCTGCGAACCACCGCAACAATGGCTCGCACGCTGGCACAGAAACTAGCAGTTCCACTTGTCGGCGTGAATCACTGTGTAGCACATATTGAGATAGGTTGCCTTGAGTCGGGATTTGAAGACCCCGTGACGATATACGTGTCGGGGGGAAACACACAAGTCATAGCTTTTGCTGGCGGACGTTTTAGAACATTCGGCGAAACGCTCGACATGGCATTGGGCAATATGCTCGACGTCTTTGGCCGCACCGTTGGCATGAGATTCCCCGCTGGCCCGTCCATCGAACATGCGGCTGCAGAAGGGGTTGATTATCACCAACTTCCCTATTCGGTCAAGGGTATGGACTTAAGCTATTCAGGGATGTTGACTGCCGCCAAGAAACTCCATTTAGAAGGAGTCCCTGTTGCGGATATATGTTTCAGCATTCAAGAAACAGCATTCGGGATGCTTGCTGAGGTTGCAGAACGTGCAGTTGCTCACACGAAGAAGAACGAAATTCTTCTTACTGGTGGAGTGGCCCGCAACAACAGGCTCACTGAGATCCTCAAAGGTGTAGCGGAACGTCACGGCGCCCGCTTTCACAGAGTTTCACCACCGCTTGCCGGTGATCAAGGAGCAATGATTGCTTGGACGGGCATTCTCCAGCATCAAGCTGGAGATGAACTTCCACTATCTAGCTCGCATGTGATGCCCAAGTGGCGCACGGATGAACAGGACATACTCTGGAGGTGAAGATTCTGAAGAAACAGTTGCTGACACTTGGGGCTGAATCTGCAATATACATAGTTGAATACTGGGGCATGACTCTTGCACTCAAGTGGCGACCCAGTAAGCCCTACGTACACAATGAGATAGACAACGTGCTTAGAACATCCCGAACCAGTAGAGAGTGCAAGATGCTGACCTTTGTGCGCACACTGGGAGTCCCTACTCCAGCTGTGCACTCTGTTGACATCAGCAATCATTCAATTCTAATGGATTTCATCGAGGGTCAGCAGTTCAAACAGCTTGTTAATACGTCGAGCAAGAAGAAAATCACCTCGCTCTGCCACGAATTCGGAAAACTGCTTGGCATTATGCATATGAGAGACATAGTTCATGGGGATCCGACAACAAGCAATGCAGTTGTTGATATGCAATCCAAAATGTGGCTTATAGACTTTGGATTAGCAGAGAAGAATGCCACTATTGAGATGAAGGGTGTTGATATGCATCTTCTCCGGCGTGCATACGAAACCACACATTGGGCCCTCCAAGAAACTATGCTGGAATCCACAATGGAGGGTTACGTCGAAATATCAGGTGATGACGCAGAGGCAGTCCTCTCTAGAGCAGATGAGATTCGAGAACGCGGACGTTACCATTGACATCAACTTAAGGCGTTAGCATGAAACGGAATACGTTGAATCTTCTATTAGACTGAAGCCAGTTAGTGCGAGCCACAAGAATAAGTTTATATCAGCAGCAAAATGCGGAGGGGAATACACGGTTTCTCAAGTCCCTATGGGAATTGTAAGAGGCTATCCTGATGGCAAGAATGCACACTAGACGCAAAGGTCAGTCTGGAAGTAAGCGTCCCTCAACACTACGCGCACCAGAGTGGATTGACAAGGAAAAAGACGCAAAGTGGGTTGAGGCCAAGGTTGTTGAGCTTGCCAAGGCTGGGAACACCCCTTCAATGATAGGGCTAATCCTTCGCGATCAATATGGCATTCCATTAGTAAAAGTGATAGCAGGTAAACGGATTCTTGATATTTTGCGCGAGAACGAGCTCGAGAGAAGAGTTCCTGAGGATCTTCGCAATATGATTGCAAGAGCCGTTACAATTCGTAGACATTTTGAGGATAACAAGAAGGATTATGCCGCCAAGCGCAGCATTCAACTTATTGAAAGCAAAATACACCGGCTGTCTAAGTACTATAGGAAGACCCATATTCTGCCCCCTGATTTCAAGTACACTCCAGCCGAAGCTGCCTTGCTCTTGAGATAATTTTATCACGCTGAGCAAGTTCTTCTGAACAGAAATGAGTAAGAAAGCTCGGGAATCCTCTAGTTTCAAGTCACTTGAAAAACAGTCAGAACAAGTCATCTTCAGGAAGGACGAGCGCATCCTCATTCTCAGCTCCCCACATCCCGAAGCAACTCTATCTGCTGCGCTGCTCTCTACAGCGATTCTGGCGTCCAACAGACCCGTCCACATCACTTTCGTTCATCCGCATATGGACATTGAAGAAATTGGCAACATACGGAAGACGCACCCCAACTCTGCTGTTATTGCTGTGGGGATTGAGGTCTTTGGGAAAAGGCGCTTGAAGAAGGGAACGAGCTATCCTGTGTTCATAGGCGGGATGTTTCATTCTGAGCATAATGAGTTGCCAAGCATTGGAACTGCAAGTGCCGTTGCAGCATCAGCTTTTATTCTAGCCAAGGAGAAATTCAAAACAAATGACAGAACACTCCAGCTCGCTGCCGCAGGCACATTGATTTCCAACGCCTCAAATGCGCCTATCAAGGGTGCATCACGAAGAGTTGTTTCACTAGCTGAAAAGGGGGGTCTATTGAAAGAAAGGAAGGGATTCAAGTTGTTTGGAAGCAACTTTCTTCCAGTGATCAATGCGCTCATGTACAGTACTTTCCCATACTTGAAGGGCATCAGTGGAGTCCAAGAGAGATGCGAGCATATCATTGAAGAAGCGAATATTCCGATATCCAAGCGTCGAGGTCCCATAACCGCACTGGACACGAAAGAGGCACAACGTTTGACCTCGCAACTTATTCCTAATCTCGATTCAACCGCAATTCCGGGTGTCCTTGGACAAGATTTCGCCTTTCCAACAGAAAGTGAAGAGAGTCCCTTGCGCTTCCTGTCGGGACTCAAAGCACTTTCACAATCGGCGTGGAGTAGATGGGATCTAGGGACCTCCGTCGCAGTATGGATGGGTGACCGTGCTAGGACATTGAGGTCGTTTATTGACTCGCACATGGCTCATACCCGTGATGTGATTGCAGGCATGCGGAACCTAGCATCATCTCTTGATAAAACAACATCTGAAGGCAGCAACTTGGATGCGGTTGTGACAATTCCACTTATTGGAACGCACGAATTTGTGCTTCCTGATATTGCACGAATTGCTCTGCAATCATATCCGGTTAACAGAGATGGGTTTGTGATGCTAACCACAGAGGCTTACGCTGAAGTTGCCTGGGATGCCAAGAACGCGAGTCTTCAACGAGTTACTAAAGCTATGAATGGTCTTGGACTGGTTTCAGTACCAACTTCAGCTAGCTCTCTTAAGCTGGAAACAGCATCGCCAAGTGAACAAAAGACAGTTGCAGATGCCCTACGTTCCCTCGGGGGTAACCACTCATGATGAAGATTAACCTGGCTATTGACTTCACAGATGACGCATATGCAATCAGAGTACTGGAGTCGGTATCACCTGACAATATGCCTTTGCCGCCCGGGTTGGAGATTGAGATGACTAGAAGTGGCAGAACACTTTCATGTGTGATAGAATCTACTCGCGGGCTGGACAGTTTGAGGGCCACCTTGGAGGACTTGACATCAGCGATTGATCTTGCACTGAGAACACATGAAGCAATCGACTGATACAACTCAGTTTTCAGCAATCCATTCATTGCACAATGCTGCTACTGAGCTCCATGCATATAGCTTCGGCTTTTTCCTTAGCCAGATTTGCCATATCTTGTGTGATGAAACCCCTTTGAACTGCTCGCTTGAGCAGGTGTTGATCAATAACACGCGCCTTTTCCCCTACAGGACTCACTACGTCTATCTCTAGGTCGACGTAACGGATTCTACTTGGACTATTTCCATTGCTAGGATACAACTCGACTCCAGTATTGATATTCACGTAGGTGCCTTTCAGCTGATTATCGCGAGAGTAGTACTTGGTCACCAGAGTTAGAGCTCCCGGAATCACGTGAGTTATCGCATAATCGCCTTCATCACGAACAGCATCGATATCATTGGTATGATTCGGAGCAATCTTCAGTTTGCGATTGGTATGCCGGAACTGCCTTTTAATTAAAAGCCCGCTTGAATTAACCTCAATAACTCCGCCTCTTGCCAAGATTATATTCCGACCATCTAACTTAACGTGTTCAATATTTATGGCGTCATCAACCCTAGGCATGTCCCGACTGACAACCTTCTCCAGCTTGGAGGCAAAGTAAGCTCTCTCACTCGGGCGGTCCTCTATCACCATCTCTGCGAATTCTACGAGCGGTACGTATCCAGCACTCATGTAGAAATGATGTCGGTCAAGCGTCGGCCTAATCTCTCCTCGAATCTTGTCGAGCGCCTTTTTGACTTCCGCTGGGAACTCGATGTCAGCATTGCTTGTTCCCTCAAAAATGAGTCCCGGAGAAGATCTCTCAGTGTACATAGAGTGAACTCGTTGAGCAGAATCTAACAGATAATCCACTTCATCGCGAAGCTCCTCCTCGGTCAGTCCCTCAGCTGCAGTCCTCCATAGTATCCCCCAGTTCTCAGTGTGTTCTCGAATTTTTCTTCCTAAAGATATCAGGTCATCTCGTTTTTCGGGATCCTTAATCTTGGTGCTAAGTCGGACTACAGGCTCTGGAAGAAGAACAGCTGAACGACCAGGAATGGTGATACTTGAGGAGAGAACGGGTGCTCTACGTCCATAATCGTGTGCCCGAATTTGCACCATAACTTGAGACCCCGGTTTGAGATCCTTGCTAGGGAGCAGGCCAGATAACTCTCCAAGGTCAACTCTGGTCTGACCAGTTCTTTCATCCCTCCCCAAAACACAACCCTTGTAGATGGAGCTTTTCGCCACTCTGGGTGTTCGCGTGATGACCCATCCGAGACGCCTTCGCAGTACATCGGTGATTTTTGTCAATATCGCCTCATAGGCAATAGCCACAATACCCTGAAGGTCACTCCTATCCCATATATCAACATCTGGAATTTCCCTTCGGAAGGGCAACCCAAATCTTCTGGCCACCTCAGGGATGGGTTGCACGATCTCGAAATGATTCTGTAACAGAATCTGAGTCAGAGACTGTGAATAGATTCCTCTTATCCTTGCTTTTATCATAGACAAACACTGGCCCGGACCATTGACCGCCAACCATAGTCACTGAGTAACCATGGCCAGCAGCAGGCTTCACTACTGAGCCCTTGAGGTACCTAGTCACGAATTGGCTCCAAGAGGCTGGACACGTGCCATATCTTTGTCCGTGCATGATTCGGACAGTTTGGGTCTTGACTTGGCTCGTCAAGAATCGAAATCGCATTCTGCGCCCTTACTGCCGGAGAATCAACCTCATTTTCCAGAACTGCAATAGCTTCATTGGCTGCTCGTCTTATGTTGCGGGGAACTGAAGAATCTTCAGATATCCGTTTGAGTAAGTGTTTACTCTGATCTATACTTTTTTGCGTTTCGGGGTCCAAAGGACTCACCTCTAAATTGTCTTGACGCACAGATGTAGTGCGAACAACAGAAGACTCTCACAGGATTGAACATATCAACGTTTTCATAGATACGACTCATAGTAGAAGCATCAGACGATGTTGTTTCCTCCCCAATCTTGCCAACGTAAGAGTCCAGTCGTTGCGGGGCATTTATATCAAAAGGTCTGCATTCGCTTCGAGAGTGTCAAGGATGACAAAACGAAATGATGCCTCAATCAAGAAGATGGCAGAACTGCTCCGGCAAGGCGCCACCATGCTCGCACAGGGATGTCCTCAGTGCGGTTCTCCGCTGATGAAGGTGGGTGATGACGTGTATTGCGCAACATGTGATCGTCGCATAGTTGTCGTAGATTCTCAGGAGCAAATTGAGGTACAAACAGTGAAAGCCTTGATTCCCGAACTGCACGAAATTCTACTCAAGAAATTGAAGACCCTAAGCGATGTCATCGAAGCCGAGAATGACACTGAGGCGCTGACGAAACTTGCCAATCTCATGGTGCTATTACTGCAATCCCTAGAACGACTTGAGGGCATAGCTCATTAATCCCCGCTCTTAAGGCGGTAGACGATTCAAAGTCTACTCTTTCTTTTCCTTCTTGGAGCTCTTTGTCGTGCCGGCGCCTCTTCGGAGTCGGGCACGTCTAGCTTTCACTTCCTCTGGACCCTTGAGCACCTTGCTCTTTCGAATCTCACAATTGCGAATAGGGATAATCACCTTGACTTCTCTGTAGACCTCAGAAGCAAGGTCTCCTAGCACGACCTTCTGAACTAGTTCATCAAAGACGTGTTTCTTGGCGTGAGCTCTGATGACTTTCTCAATGGCCTTTCTGACTGCGTGCTTCTGACTTGTCTTTGCGCGGCTCATCGTGAATACTATCACAGATATGCGCATCAAATAGTCGTCTCGCGTGAGTATAGGGCCAATCCAGTCGATCCTTGAAGTTCCTCTCTTAACTAGCCCGCGGAGGTGATCAGAACTCCATTCATGTCCGTGGAAAACGGTGTTGGCCTGCTGACCTGTGACCTCAAGAATCTTGAACCTGAGTTTCACGTGTATCTGCTCGAAGTCGCCTGTCAAATCATATAGGGTGGGTTGAACAGTACGACCAACCAAGAGTTTGGGGCCGCTGGCGGGTGTGCTGCCTATGTCCTTATTATCGAAATAATTTGGTGCTAGAATCTGATACCAGGTCTTCTCTCGCCACTTATCTCGGGTCCTTGCTGCTG
>JAUWOA010000157.1 GCA_030612365.1 Candidatus Thorarchaeota archaeon | reverse complement strand
ACTGCTCCGGCCACGAAGAAGCTCGCAAGGGCTATCATAGCATAGAGGTGCTGGTCAACAGGACCAAGGCCGGCACCCGCGCCAAGCAATATGATAGTTGCGTAGACGAATGGGCCAAGAATCGCCGCAAATTTGCCAGTCAGAGCATAGAAACCATACATCTCACTCTTTTTCTCCTCAGGGATGAATTGACCATACATACTGCGTGCGGTGCTCTGAGATGAACCCATTCCCACGCCAGCAATCATGCCAACAATCCACCATACTATTTGTCCATATGGCACTCCGAAGAATGCAATGAGGAGCGCAATAATCCAGATGAATAGGCTGATTATCAAAGTCTTCTTCGTGCCAATCTTATCGCCAATCCATCCGAAAATGAAGGCCCCCGGTATCGCGGCCAACTGGGTCACTGCGAAGAAGATCAGTATATCCGTTATTGAAAATCCGTAGACAACCTGCCCGAAAATCGCTGCATAATAGATAACAGTGGTGATCGCATCAGAAAAGAGGAAATACGCAAGCAAGAAGCGAGGCACTCCTTCGTATGTTCGTATTTCTTTTAGCGTTTTGCGAACCCTTGAAAACCCGATGTTTATGGAACTCATGCTTTCTTCTCCAGGATGCTGTCTGGGTGGCCTATTCTTCAGCCCCATGATAGCAGGAAAGCCAAAAATACCAAAGAACAAAGCTCCGAAAAGAAATGGCAAAGTCGGTTGGTCAGCAAGCATCAGCGTGCTGATGAGAGCGATGATGATAGTAAGCAATGCTCCTACGTACCCCGCAGCCCAGCCATTGCCGCCGATTCTTCCGATGTTTTCTTCGGTACTTATCTCTGGAAGCCAGGCATTATAAAACGGAAGAGCTCCCTGAAAGCCAATGTTGGCTATGACGAAAATAATCCAAGCCCATACCCAAGCCGAAGGCCCCAGAAATGTCACGGTTGCAAAGAAGAGCAACGCATTGAAGACGACGCACAGGAGTGTGTATGCGTAAACGAATTTCTTCTTTGACCCTGAATGATCAGCGATTGCTCCAAGCACGGGTGATGATATGGCTATTATGAGCATCGTGATGCTTCCTGCGTATCCCCACCAAGCCGTTCCTAGCGCTTCAGGTAAGCCTGCGTCAACAAAGAGACTTATGAAATAAAGCGGGAATAACGCAGTTACCATCAGCACAGAGAAGCTTGTATTCGCAAAATCGTACATGTACCATGACCAGCGTTCTTTCCGAGTAGCTGGTATTGCTTTTTCAGTTTCCATACTCTACTCTCCTCAATTGGGGCTTTGAATACCTCCACCAGAGCGCACACCCGTATATATCAGTGCGGAATTGAGGACTCTGCTCCATAGCTAGACTACAGAACCCCCGCCATTGTACTCGTAATCGCGTTTAAGCAACAATTAAGAACGACCGATACAATACGGTGTGTTGCTAATTCGTGGGGATTTGCGCTATGACAGTTGAGATTGTCTGGACCGACATTCATGGAGAACAGAAGAGCGCGAGTGTTCCTGAAGAAACAGGTACAATCGACCTCTCCTCTAGGAGAATATCGCGCATCGATCTAATACCAATTGCCAATTTGAAGAATCTAAAGACACTCGTGATTAGAGCGAACCACTTGACTTCATTGGACCTATCCCCTTTAGCCCAGTGCACTCAGCTACAGGCGCTCGACCTTGACAACAACAGCTTAGCAAGCATCAATCTCGCTCCCCTGTCTTCTTGTCCAGATCTTCGAAGCGTGGACCTCGAAGCCAACAATCTGAGCGCAATTGACCTTGATCCTCTTTCGAAGTGCCCCCGACTTGAAATCATCGACCTGTCTTCCAACATCATCAATGAAATAAATCTAGAACCTTTGTCGCACTGTTCGAAACTGAAACGCATAGACTTGGATGGAAATCAACTCACAGATGTCCCCCTTTGGCCACTTGCAGGGTGCCTTAATCTAACAAAGCTATTCCTGAATAATAACAAGATAACCTTCATCGATTTGAGTCCAGTAGCCAACTGGACAGATTTGACTATACTTGATTTGTCAACGAATCAACTAACAGGAGTTAATCTCCGGCCTTTAGAAAAATGCACGTATCTGGAGAGTCTTTTGCTTCATAGCAATCGGCTGGCTTCAATCGATCTCAGTCCGACGGGTGCAAGTAAACGTTTGACAATAGTGCGGCTGGATGTAAACGCGCTAGCAAAGATTGACCTCGTTCCCTTGAGCGGGTGCTCCAAACTTGTTGAACTCAACCTAACCGACAACAAGTTGGCTGAGGTTGACCTTAGTCCTCTGACCAAATGCCCGGAGCTGCTATATCTCCATCTGAGCAATAACCAACTCCAATCTATTGCCTTAGCACCATTAAGAGGATGCGCTCATTTGAAATCTCTGACTCTATTCAAGAACAAGCTGGTCACCATCAACCTCGCGGCTTTGGCAGCTTGTTCAGAACTTGAGCGACTGGACCTTGATAGCAATGAGCTAGGAGCCATAGATTTGGAACCCATAACGAATTGTCGAGAGCTAGAAGAACTTGACATAAGTGGCAATCAAATCACTAAGGTTGATTTGGACCCGTTGAAACGATGTCGAAAACTTGAAACACTACGTCTTGATAAGAATCATCTTACTGAAATCGGTCTTAGCCCCCTTGCGAAGTTAACGGGTTTGGAGAAACTGTTTCTGAATGGAAACTGCCTCGAAAGGGTTAACCTAGGTCCTCTTGCATACTGTTCAAGCCTTGAGATTCTTTCACTCTCTGGTAATAACTTACGACGGATAGACTTGGTTCCGCTTTCAAAAATCGAGAACCTGACAATCCTTGACATATCCGCCAATAGGTTTGAATCTCTTGATCTTAGTCCACTCTTTTCATGTCCAGCATTGCAAGGATTAGATTTGCCCTATCACATCAAGCCTACTGCGAAAGTGGCACTTTCGAACTCAACAATCCTGCCAATGGCACTTGGCATGCTTATTGAAAATGATGGGATTGATTGGATCTGACCAATCCATCTCAGTTGGTGGAAACCTACCATGGACAATATCGAATTAGCTAAGTTCTGCAGTGAATGGCTTGAACACTGGACTGGAAACATGCCTGAGAAATTGATTGAGTTCTACACCGAAGACGCTCTCTACATAGATCCGGCTAATAGAAATGGACTTCGTGGGCACAATGAAATACTGCCCTATTTTGAAAAGCTACTAGCCGCTAACCCGGATTGGACGTGGGAACCACTAGAGATTATTCCAACTGAAAAGGGGTGCATCCTCAAGTGGGAGTGCGCTATTCCTGTAGGTGGAAGAATCATCAATGAGAATGGCCTTGATATTGTGGAGCTGAGGGGACGTAAGATTTGCAGGAACGAGGTGTATTTTGATCAGACACGCCTTGTAGCAGCGATTAACAAACAGAAACGCGTGTAGAGATTGAGCTACACAGTGAATTAGAGATTGCTAGCCCACGAAAATATTCCTTGATTGACCTTCGAAAATTGTTCCAGCATTACACTGTGTCCTGCATTCTCGATAACAACGAGCTTTGAATTCTCTATTTGGCTATGCAGGTATTGAGAGTACTTCACCGGTGTCATCATATCCTGCGCTCCCACTACGATGAGGGTAGGAATCTGTATTTCCTTCAACTTGCCCATGACATTAAATGCATTGCACAGCTCGTAATCACGGCGGATCACTGGTACAGGACACTTGCGAACCTCAACAACTGATGCTTCTACGAGGTCTCTAGAAGTGTTCTTGTGAAACATGAATTCCTCAACAGCACCTAGATAACCCTCAAAGTCAGTGTCAAGAAGTTCAAAAACCATTTCAGCTACTCTAAGCTTTGCTCCGGTCGCTACGAGAACGAGGCCGCTTAGTTTGTCAGAGTTCTGAAGAGCGTAGAGCTGTGC
>JAUWOA010000139.1 GCA_030612365.1 Candidatus Thorarchaeota archaeon | reverse complement strand
ATGATTTTCGAGTTGGCGTTGCTGGCAGTTATCTACACAATCTGGATTGTTCTTCTAGTCAATGCCATGGTCTCAAGCGAGGAGATATCACTCACCGTTGCTACATTGCCATTCATAGTGACTTTCCCACTCGCTCTGCTCTTGGCGGCGTCAGCGGAGGTCACTATGCCAGGTGTCTTCGCAATCGATGTCCTACTCACGTTGGTCGTTGGGGTATTGCTCTTCGTGAGATGGGTTATGGCCATAGTTGGCGAATAGTTTCACAGGAGACGGATGCAGAAATAGAATTAAACGGGCTTACTTGCCCTTGCGCTTGAACTCAGTATAGCCACAGCGCCCGCAGGCGAATCGGTCATAGTGCTCAGCCATGAATGTGCCTTTCTCACATCGCGGGCAAGTCCTCTTGGTCGATGTGACCGTTCCAGTTTTGGTGTCGACTTTGTACATCTTGTGACCCATCTACTTACTCTCCTCTTTCTTCGCTTCATTCCTTTTGATCATATAGTCCAGCTCGATTCTCTTCATCTGCTCTGGGTCTGAGTAGATTCTAGCGGTGCCCTCGGTGATACCAACGCCAAACTTAGTTGTGAGAGTTTCTATCGCAACAGCCAATGGGTTTGCGTCAAACTGTGCGACAATCTTGGACTTGATGTCCGCTCTGCTTGGAGTTGTATCTCCAACATGATCAACTCGGAAGTCAATCTCTCTCCTAGCGAGGGGCTTGTTCTCTTTCTCGCGAAGAACTTCAATCTTCATTGGCATCACTTCTAGTTCTATGACCTCCCCTGAGGCCAGTCAGCCCTCCCACCAGGGGTTGTCTAATAAAGCTTTCACCATCAACAACGTAAACGTGATGTTTGTTCGTCCTACCGAACCTTCAGAGCATACTTACCAGGCTTGTCGATGTTGAGACGTTCGGCGATATACGATGTATTCCGTGGGTCATCTTTTGGATCTCTGCCTGGCAGAATCACAACAATGCCTGTGTATGACGTAGACAGACTCGTACCCTTGCAATTTGGGCACTGAGTTTCGCTAGTCAAGTAGTGACAATCTCTGCACGCCTTCAATTTTGCCACGCGATTTCCCTCTTAGCTATTTCTTCTTCTTTTTCTTGTCCTTCTTCCCTGTTTCGCCCCTTGCAGCCCTAACATCGTCCTCGACCCACGAGAGCTCAGGCCCTACTTTGCCGAGGAAGGGTTGACGCATGGTTAGACCCAGTTTGCCTGACCGATTGCCAGACTCGAAGCTAATGGAAGTTATTCGAGCACGAACTTGGTCGCCCTCCGAGAGGGTTCTGCCAGTTTCCTTGCCAAGCAGAGCACTTCCTTTCGTGTCCTGTGTAATGAAGTCATCACAAATTTGGCTCACGTGACAGAGACCGTCAAGTGGCCCCATTCGGATAAACGCACCGAAGTCCATCAGCTCAACCACGTTGCCCTCCACAATTTCTTGTCTGATTGGCTTGAAGACTAGGACTTTGTATGCAACACTGTGGTATGTCGCACCGTCACCGGGCATCAGACGACCTTGGCCAATATCGTCAATCTCTATGACTGCAATCACGAGACCTATGTCTCTGTCCAGTACGTTCTCGTGGTTCTTCCTCAGGTGGTTCATGGCCGCCGCTTCCATGGGCTGACCAAACTCCTTCGGGGGAATCCGGACGATGTCTCTTACCGTGACAATGCTGTACACTTGCAAACGCACCCCATATACATGACAATTTCTCGTAGAACAATCAGATCCTAATCGCAACCACAGTGGTCCGGACCCTACGGCTCAGCGATGCATCAATTTGGTGCGAATAAAAACGTTGTGACATTGACTCAAAAAACTGTCCCTTCAAGGGCCACTTTTTTCTTACCTCTGAGCAATAGCACCGGTATTTTGCGTTCTCGGGCTTTCCTTCTGAGCTCTCTATCGTTTGTGGCCAGTGCGCCCTTGATTGTAATTGCGTACTCGAGGAGCTGATCATCAACTGGCATTGCTGTCAGCGATTCTGGGACCTTGATCACCTTACACCTTTGGATGAGATCCTTAGCGATTTTGAAAATATACCTCTCTGTCTTCCCAGCGCCTAGCTCCCCTTTTTTCTCGATTTCTTTAACAGTTGACGCCAGCAGCACGAACTCCACTCGCCTCTCCAGTACTCGCTCAATTTCAGAGAATATGTCCACTCCGAACTGCGCAGGCACCGCTAAGAAGTTTGTATCCAGTATGACTTGGAATGCCACTTTACTCACAGGACCAATCAGACGACTGCATGACCTATCAGTCGCCACTTGTTCTCGACTCTTCGCCCGATTGCGACACGCTGTCCCTTTTTGACACACACTGGCCGTTTCAGTTCGAGCTCGACTTCATCTCCATGAAGCTTGGTAATGATTCCCACTGTGGGTGCAGTTCCAACAACGAGCATCAGAGGTTCCTTTAGTCTTAGATTGTCAACCTCTTTCTTTGACTCCATTCCCACAACCCTTTGCATAAGCTCGGGCTTAATCATGAGTTTGTATACTGCCTTTGGCGTTCTTCCTGCTTTGCCTACAATGTTGCCTACAAGCCTGTCAGCCCGTGTGAAGGCTGGGTCTAAACCTGTTCCGACACCAATCAATCCCCCAGGGTACGCCTCTTCCAGTTGATTTCCACTGCCCGAGAGCAGACTTGTAATCTTAGCCTTGATTGGTTTGAATCCCTTCTCAGTCTTTGCGCCAGGAGAAATCTCTATCTCATCACCAATCTTGAGTTTTCCTTGGATGATCGAGCCACCAACTACTCCTCCCTGCAAATCAGCTGGCAGTGTACCCGGCTTGTTGATATCAAAAGATCTGGCAACATACATCTTCGAATCGGCTTCATCATCTCTCTCTGGAGTTGGAATGACCTCCTCTATGGTCTGGATGAGGAGATCTGCATTTGATCCGAAAACGGCCGATATCGGTATTATTGGAGCATTTTCCGCGACTGTTTCCTTGACGAACTCCTTTATTTGTTGATAGTGCTTCACGGCCTGCTCCTTGGAAACAAGCTCGATTTTATTCTGCACAACTATAATATTCCTGACTCCAGTGATATCTAGTGCGTGAAGATGCTCAGAGGTCTGTGGCATAGGGCATGGCTCGTCTGCAGCTATCACCAGAATGGCGCCGTCCATCAGGCTAGCTCCGCTAAGGCAGGTAGCCATTAGTGACTCGTGACCGGGACTGTCTACAAATGATATCTCTCTAAGTGTTTCGAGCTTGCCACCGCACTTCGCGCACTTTCCTTCCTTTGCCATGTGCGATGTCGTGTACGCGTCTGGTTCAGGGCATTTGGTGCACTTCATTATAGTGGTAGCAGCATAGCCGAGTCGGATAGATATGCCACGTCTGACCTCATCTGAGTGACGATCAGTCCACTCACCCGTGAGGAGCTCCACCATCGTTGTCTTGCCGTGGTCAACATGGCCCAATGCGCCTATATTGACTTCTGACTGTCCTTCGTATTTCCTAGTCACCTAGTCTTCACTTCCGGCTGCGCCTTGTTCATTATGGTCGTCAGACTCATCTGGACCTCTTATGAAGTCTATGGTTTAAACTGAGAGATATCGCGTTAAGGCCTGCTATAGTGGCTCCCACAAAATAGCACTCAGAAACTATGCAGCTTTCATAACCAGCTCTTTTAGCGGAGCTGCACCTTTCTCTTCGACCCGCATATTTACTTGTGCGATATCAGGGCCAAGCTCTCCACCTCGTACTGTCTTGCGCTTGGCAATCCCCTTCCTCTGGGGTCGAAATCCAGGCGGTCCTCGTATCAACACCTTCTTCTTTCCGCTACCATGAACACCAGGTCGCATTGGAAAACCAGAAGAATCGCTGCCGCCAGTAATCTTAAGCTTGTATCCTGGCAGGCCAATTACATCCCCTTCGATTATCTCGCCCACCGTTTTACCAACCAGAGCATTTGTCTTTGCATCATCTAGTTCGTACTGGATGGCCTTTCCCGATTCGGGGTCACTGATTACTAGTTTGAATGGCACCTATCGATTCGCCTGCCTGAGATATTGGGATGTCCGAAGTGGACTCCAACGGTAGCGAAAGTTGGTCACTTTATGAGGATTGTGGTCATGCCGGACGGAAACGCAGGTCACATCCCTGACACAAGCATTATAACAATCACAGACTTTGCCCCGCAATCGGCACGCGCTCCGCCAGAAGTGATATCTTATGGACCCAATGATTGTGCTGTTTACTATTGCGGCTATCTACATTGTGCTCTACATTGTCGGCAAAGCGATTGGAATCAAAAAGCTGAGAGAGAGAGGTCTTGAGATCGGTACCCCCTTCTTCTTGATGTTCAGGACGGAGCGACTGAACGCATTTCTCACGAAAATGGGCAAGAAGTTCCCAAAGGCATTCTTCAACTTGGGCATAATCGTTGCCTTTGGTGGGATGGCATTTGGCTTCTGGATGTTCGCAGAGAATCTACTCAAGTTCTTCATTCAGCCTGCTACGGCTGGTGGCGTGGTCCCGATAATCCCGGGAGTCACCATAACCGGCCTGCCACTATACTACATGATGATTGCTCTCGCAGTCACTCTTCTAACTCATGAATTCGCGCACGGGTTAGCTTCATCCCGAGATGATATTCCCATTAAGAGTTCAGGTCTCATCTCCTTTTTCGTACTCTTCGGCGCCTTTGTAGAGCCCGACGAGGAATACTTCGAGAAGAAAGCAAGTCCAAAAGCACGCATGCGTCTTCTTGCTGCTGGCTCATATGCCAACCTAATCTGGGGACTCATTTTCTTTCTCCTCATCGCCAACTTCACTCCTATGATGTCCATTGCGTTTAACTCTCCCAGTGGAGCATACATCTACGATGTTTCTTCGGGAACACCTGCCGCCGACGCATCTCTGCAAATAGGCGATGTCATTATTAGGCTCAACGATACAACAATTGAAAGCTGGAACGATGTCGGC
>JAUWOA010000102.1 GCA_030612365.1 Candidatus Thorarchaeota archaeon | reverse complement strand
ACCCCATGTCAACTATTCGCGAGATCACACTAGGAGGAATCCCTGGAAAGACTTTCAGGAGAAACACCCTATCATCAAGTCGAGTGTCGAAGCGAGGTATGAGATTTTGTCGTTTTGTTCTGCCCTCATAGAGTACTATGTCGCGAGCCAGCATCCCCAATGGGATAGGATCAACAGAGTCGAAGGCGTCATGATCTCTATCTCTAAGCTTCTTTACCCGAGTCGCCCGATGGACCTCCCCATTGAAAACTATGCACGTTTCGCCCAAGTCAGCCCAAGCTGCAACTCTTAGCGCATCTCTCAGATTTCTAGGTCCATCACTCCACGGCATTGAAGTGGGTATTTGCGAACCGGTGAAGACGATTGGCTTTCCGAAACCCTGAATCATGAAGCTCACAGCCGAGGCTGTGTACACCATCGTATCCGTCCCATGTAGAATCACGAAACCGGCCAGGTCTGGTATCTCTTCGTATGCTGCCTTGATGCAACTAGCAACCTCTTGCCAATGATGAGGTTGTGCGTTTGCTGAGTCAAGCTGGAACAATTCTCTTTTGATGACCTCTATCTTACCCATTCCTTCTGGTAGGTATGACAACAGTGTATCCACGGACAAGCCAGGCCGATAGGTTTGAGATTCAGGGTCGTAGATACTGGCAATTGTACCGCCCGTTGGAATAATGCAGACTCTGACTGGTTCACCTTGGGACATAGTTTAACCCACAATTGTCTGACCTAGGACTTCATCTTATCCGTGTTGTGGCCAGATTGCCAACAACTGCTTGTCAGAGATTGAATTCAAACGCGCGATAAACGAACTAGAAGAACCACACCACTAAGTGGTTGGAACTTCCTGCTACACCTCTCTTTCTTTTCATTGTTGGCAATTCAGTAGTTCCATTGGAGACCGTCTATAGAGTAAAAAGCCACCATGCACGCGAAAACACCAATGCACGACCTCATAATCGTCGGCGGTGGGCCTGCCGGAGCATCATGCGCAAGAAAAGCCGCTCTCCACGGGCTTGATGTTGTGCTCCTTGAAAAGAGCATCCACCCACGTGACAAACTTTGCGGCGGCGGACTGACCCCTCGTGTCAAGGACTTGGTGGATTTTGATATCAGTGGTGTAATTGAACGTGATATTCACGCAGTACGCCTAATTTCGCCCTCAGGACGGCGGCCATATCTGAAACGAGATACTCAAGCAGGATACACTGTGAAGAGAAACAAGTTCGATCACCACTTATTGAAGAAGGCAAAAGAAGCAGGAGCCTGGGTTGAACAAGGCACCAAGGTTGTCGCCATTGAGCAGTTGCGGTCCGGAATCAGGGTGCTCACGAATGGTGACTCATTCAGGGCACCCCTGCTGGTCGCTGCTGACGGAGTTAATGGCATCGTAGCTCGGAGCCTTGGAATCAGGAATAGATGGTCTTCTGACCGGGTCGGCCTGTGCATAGCAGCGGATGTGCCCGTAGATCCCAGCGAGGTTGAAAGAGCCATGTCCGTTTCCGAGGAAGAAGACTGCATGCCCATTGAAATTTACTTCGGATCAGTGGAGTGGGGTTATGCGTGGTGCTTCCCGAAGCGCGATGAGTTGAGTATCGGGGTCGGGTGCAGAATGGACAGGATGTCCAATCTCAAAGGGAGTTGGCGTGACTTTGTATCAATGCTAGAACGAACAAAGGGAATCCAAGTCGACCCCGATTCTAGAAACGTATTCAGAGTGCCTTTTGGCGGATGCGAAAAAAGAGTGATTGCACGTCGAACTATGCTAATCGGAGACGCAGCTGGGCTTGTTTCTCCAATCACTGCGGAAGGAATATACTACGCGATTGAATCGGGGCTGATTGCAGCTGATATCGCAAAGGATGCCACAGAAAGCCGCAACCCGCTTCTGGTGAGAAACTATCAAGATATCATCAAGACATCAATATGCCGCGAGCTTGACGCAGCAAAGTTCATAGCCAACATCATTTACAAGTCCTCCAGCAACATAGAGCTAATATTCAAAATCATCCAAGCAGATCCAGTGATGGGTGAGTTGATGGTTGATATAATCGCTGCCACGAAACCCATGAATCAACTCAAAACTGCGTTATTCAAGCGCTTGGTTACACGTCATCCTCTGAAAGCGTTGAGGCTAGGACTTTGAAACTCACACGAACCCCCCAGTGTTCAGATGGTCGGGAGAATTATCTCGTGTGAGCCATCCTTGTGCATCTTGATTTTCATGAGGTCTCTAGCAAGGATTGTATTTGGATTGATTGATAGAGCCTCTTTGATTATGGCGGCGCCATCCTCATAGCGAGGGCTATAATGAGTGAGAGCAAGCAGTTTCACACCAGCATCGAGAGCCAACTGAGCTGCCGCCGCTGCAGTAGTGTGTCCCCGCTCCTCCGCGAGATTTGCGTGCTCAGAGGCATACATTGCCTCGCATATGAGTAGGTCAGCATTGGTTGCTGCCTGTTTCAATGATTGGCACGGACGGGTGTCGCCGGAATACACAATCCTGATTGGAGGAGGTTTTGGACCTGTCACCTCTTCAGGGCGAATCTTTCTGCCATCTGCAAGCTCAACCTCTTGACCCGCTGATAGTGCCTGCCAGTGTGGGTCTTTGGGAACACCCAGATTCATGGCCGTTTCTGGCAGGAAAGAACCCGTGGGACGCTGATACACAATTTCGTAGCCGAGTGCATAACCTCGATGATCAACCTCGAATGCGTTAACGCAGAGATCATCTACATTAAAGATTGGACCCTCTCTTATCCCATATACAGTGGTTTCGAAGGTAGTACCAAAGTGCATTGTATTCTGAGCCGATTTAACGTACTGAATCAGTTCGTTAGGACCGTACACACTGAGGGGACGGATTCGTCCTAGAAGTGAAAAGCGCAGTAAGAGACCAGGGAGACCAAGTATATGATCTGCATGCATGTGAGTGATGAATATGGCTTGCCTTTTGTTGGTCCCGAGATTCGCACGTTCGAACTGCCTTTGTACATCTTCCCCGGCGTCAAGTAGTAGAACCCAGCCTTGATATCTGATGGCTATGGCAGGTAGGTTCCGTCCCTCGGTGGGCATGCTGCCTCCGGTTCCAAGAAATACAACCTCCAACATTCAAACCACCAATGGAAGAACCATCCGTCACATCCAGATATGAGTTTCGACATAACTCATGCCAAATCCAGTGGGATACTACTCCTCCCACATTCCTTTCTTGCAACTCCATACGAAAGGAGATCGAAGAAACTTGGGTCCCACTTCCATCGCTTCTCACGACGATCAAACATGGAGGCTATCCTAATGGGGTTGGTGACCCCCCCTGTGACCGAACGGGCAGTGAAGTCATCGGCTCTGCTTTTTTCGGATTGCAGCACATCAATCAGATCTGACGCAGAACCTGATGCGAGAGCTGATAGTAGAAGGATCTTCCTCTCATCAGTGTTCTCAAGATTCTCTAGACGAGATACGTAAGTCAATGGCAGCTGACTCCACGCCGGCACG
Source organism: Candidatus Thorarchaeota archaeon (assembly GCA_030612365.1). GTDB lineage: Archaea > Asgardarchaeota > Thorarchaeia > Thorarchaeales > Thorarchaeaceae > WTCK01. The sequence goes on along the minus strand of JAUWOA010000102.1, from coordinate 3,532 downwards.
ATGTTGCCAGCGCAATCTGGACTCAAAAGAACAACAACCCGGTTATTCAGTTTTGGAATGGTCACCGTAGCTCTCGGCACTACGACCTGATTGCTAATTAATTGGGACCTCTTTCTGAATGCTGTACTCTCGCTTAGATTGGTGGATTCAGTAATCTCAACTGCAGTCGCCTCGTAGTTCTCCACAATCTTTTCGAGGATTTTCAGCTCTGCAGATGTGAACGTAAAAGACGGAATAGTTGATGTGGAGAGGCTAGTACCCACAGTAAGGTTGTCGTCCCTTGTCCTCAACATGAGTCGGAAGTGAAGCAAGTTGGGATGCCACTCACCAGTCTTCGAGTTGTAGTAAACGCTGCTGAACCGGGGTTTTCCAGCAGATAGTTTCCAAGCTGAAACGGAACCGGCAGTGCCTCTCAATGATTTGATCATCTTCAACAGTTCTGGAATGCGTTCCCTTGGGAGGGTTGAAACTAGGAAAACAGTTGGCGAGGGCGAATCTACAAAGAGCATCTTATGGATGTAAGGTCCTGAGAGAACTAGAGTAGGATGCTCTAAGATGATTAGAATCCTTTCAAGACCGAGAAGATTCGTGTTCAATATGCCCTTGGTGCGCAGCACTCCAGAAGCACGAAGTCGCTGAGCGGCTCTACGCGTTTGGGCGTAGCTGAGCCCAACTACCGAAGAAAGAGAACGCAGGCTCAGGCTTGAGTCCTCCAAAACACCCTCGAGCACTTTGAGTTCAGTGGGACTGCATCTTGAAACATTCGAATCCCAAATTTCTTCTACTAGGCTAATTACGTCCCTTTGGGTAACTACGCTGACGCCTCCCAGAGTGATGACCTCAGCAAGACGTCGTGTGATTTCAGAGTACAGACTACCGCGGTATGTTCGGACCATCTTCCTCAGGTATGATGCATCAGGATCAGAATCATCAAAGATTTCTGCGTCCTTGCGTTCTTCAAACGATTGTAGAACACGTAAGACAGCCGTTGCAGAAGAAGTCAGCTTGCTACGGAAGTCGGTATCTTCTACTGGCATTATGGGACCTTCTTGTTTGATGAGCAAAGGACAATCACCCATTGTAGGTTAGTATTACCTGATATAGTGCCCTACTTTGAGGTTAGAATTATGCTTTTGGACAGGGCATTCACGTATCTCAATCATCAAGCAATGGATAAGAACTCGTTGTTTTTGATATGAGTTGTGGTCGTCCAGAGGGGGGGTAAACAGTGTCACGAACGCGAAGAATCACTCTTTGCTTCCGTGTTCGACTATGCACTTGAAACAGACATGATGAGGCGGTCCCCAACTTGGCTTTCGCACCAAAACAACCAAGTCCTCAACATCATGTCTGCCACAGTAGCTACACTTTCTCTTTAGACTGTCTAAGAATCCCATTCAATCACCTCCGTTCAAATTGTTGGGTCAATGTCAATCAATCATTATTTACACCTTTCATCTCGTCCGCCTTTAGCACCTCTTCTATCTAAAAACCAATGTCCTACATGGTACCCTATTGCAATGATTACAATCTGAACCGGTAGCATAAAAATACGCTTTCCAACATTATCCAAAGTTTCATAGTATGACGGTCCAAATATGAGAAATATTAGTATTAATGGAATAACCAGTACAATTACAATCATCCAATTTCTTCTGTCAGTCTCACTCATCGCTGGTTGCTTCCTGAAGTATTCCACACACCTTTAACACACCCGGCCAATAACCTCTCCTGCCAAGTCGGTCCACCAAATATGCCGCCCCACCATATGATAACACTGTAGTCAAGATAATAGCCACCGTATTTAAGATACTGCGATGACTATGGAATGGAGCCCAAGTGGGAGTATAGAGGACATAGACAAGAAAGAGCCAAATAGGAAATCCAAAAGTCACTGCTCCACCCACTATTATTATCTTCCTAGAGGTCATATGATGCTCTGGTTTTCTGATGTAATAAGCGCTGAACAACAGAAGAGGAGCTCCGAATGTGAAGAACAACACCCTCTCCAACAAAACATATCCTTTGAGGCATCCCAACCATTGTTCCGTCGCCATACCTATGTAGATTCCAAATGCAAGCCAGAATGGATGTTCGCGCATTTCATCCCATAGTTTCCTAATTTTCTCCATAATCAGAACGCACCTTTGGATACCCCAGTCCTGTTTCATACACCCTGAAACCAGACTCATTCAAGGCTAGAAGGAATAGCCTACGTTATTACATCTCATCCCTCGTTAATAACTAAATTGTTCAAACGGCCCTCTCAGATAATACAGAATTCGGAAGTGAGTCAAACACGCCCTCTTCGAGGGTCTTATGGGTTCCTGGAGAACAACATGGCGATGGGGGGCTTCCGGTTCTGGCTCGGGCTATGCATAAAACGGATTATGCTATTCGTCCTTCCAAGGTTTGGTGAGTGGCTCTCTCCCTTTGAAGTGGTCAATAATGAGTCCAACAAGAACAAGTAAAGGAATAGGTCCTCCCACATTAATGACCAATCCGGTCCAAACGCGACTGAGAAACGAGCCCAACACATAGACCGAAAATGGCAACTGACTCAACAAAGCAGAAACCCATACATTTCGACGCGATGTGAGCCCGTGTGAGTGTTGTAAGACATAGTGGACGAATAAGAATCGCAGACTTGAAAGAAGGCCAGTGAGGATGATTGATAGCGGATCAATAAGACTGAAACCCGACATGGCTGTACCATGAGTATCACTGAAGTCTGTGAACGAGTATAAAAAAGCCATCACGTGGAAGTAGTGCCAGCCCTCACCTTGCTGTAAAACGAATCCAAATGGAGCTAGAGCTGCAAACGTACAGAGTAGATATTTCCACCAAATGCTAAGAGCGGCTCCGCCCTCAGCATCATTACTGTTCTCCAAACTAGATCGTCTCCACGCTAGGCAGGAGCCAGGTTCATCTTAAGTAATGTGCTCCCTAGGGCCCTGTCAGATAATACAAGAACTCAGAGGTGAGCCAGACACGCCCTCTTCAAGGACCTTGTGGGTTCCCTGCTACAAACTAAGTAGTAAAGCAGCATATCATTAGTCCAACTACAATGAACGGTAGCCACCTTGTTGACAGGTTGATTGACACCCATGAGGTGGTTGTGCTAGATGATCTCTCAGCCGGTTCAATGGACAATCTTGCAGTTCATGTTGATAACAGGCGCTGTACATTCATTGAGGGAAGAATATCGTCAGAGGCCATTGTTAAGGCGGCCATCGAGGGGGTCCACGCGGTCTACCATTTCGCTGCGCAGCCAGATGTTCGACTCAGCACGGAGCTCCCATACTGGGATTTCGAAGTCAATGTCGTCGGAACTATGAAGGTTCTCGAAGTCATGCGCAAGTCTGATGTTAATCGCGTGATATTTGCTTCCTCTGGCGGCACTATCTACGGTGAAACGGAAGTGCTTCCCACTCCCGAGAGTGTTGCATTCCGACCGATAAGCAACTATGGTGCCGCCAAGGGTGCCATTGAGATGTATCTCTCATCCTACTCTAAACTATACGGTTTCAAC
>JAUWOA010000147.1 GCA_030612365.1 Candidatus Thorarchaeota archaeon | reverse complement strand
AAGGAAGCGCGAGAACTCAATGCATGGATTGACAATGCTGCAATCAAGATACCAATGACTTGGGAAGGTCTCAAGGCAGTCAAGATTTGCGCTGATGAAGGCATCCAGACGAACGTGACATTGTGCTTCAGTCCAAACCAGGCGCTTCTTGCAGCTAAAGCTGGAGCTTCATTCGTTTCACCATTCATTGGGCGCCTTGACGATATTGGTCACGTAGGAATGCAAGTTGTTGTGGATATCGCTCAGATTTATGCAATCTACGACTATGATACTGAGATTATAGTTGCCAGTATCAGGCATCCTGTACATGTCTATGAAGCTGCGTTAGTGGGCGCAGATATTGCGACAATCCCACCCGCAGTGCTTGATAAGATGGTCAATCATCCCCTGACAGATGTTGGTATTGAGCGATTCTTGGCAGACTGGGAAAAGGTCAAGGATAAGTGAAAACTGCCCAAATCGATGTATCTACTACGACAAATGACATATGCGAATTGCTAGTACTCATATGATTGGACGTGTTGTTCGATGAAACTTGAGGCGGACTTGGTCGTATTCAATGGAAACATCATCACGATGGACCCTCAGAAACCATTGGCGACTGCAATTGCTGTCAAGAGCTACAAGATTCTGGCCGTTGGCGACGATGAATATGCCATGAGTCTAATCCCCTCCGCCAAGAGAGTGATTGACCTAGACGGGAAGACCGTGATTCCGGGATTCGTAGACGCGCACACCCATCTAACAGTATCAGGTATCAAGTCAATGCACATTCAACTCGACAAGGTGCACTCTATCAAAGGGGTTCAGAAGGAACTGAAAAGGGCCCTCAGCAGGTACTCCAAGGACCAATGGGTTCTTGGATTTTCGTGGGATGAGAGCAACTGGAAAGTCAAACGATACATCACTGGGAAGGATCTAGATGAGGTGAGCACTGAGCATAAGATAGGTGTGTTCAGAGTTGATGGTCATCTTGTTTCCGTGAATAGCAGGGGCTTTCAGGAACTCAATGTCGATTCCGGTCAAGCAGGTGTAGAGAAAGATAAGAATGGAATTCCTACGGGTGTTCTGAAGGATATCGAAGAGCTCCATGATTGCTTCCAACCCTCACCTCAAGAGATACATCAAGGCATCATCGCGGGCAACAGGATTGCTAACGAGCTTGGAATTACGGCAGCAGTAGACAACATATGGGCAGGGCATGCTCGATACATCAGGGAAGCTGAACGACTCAATGCACTCACTGTACGAATGGTCATTAATGTGCCTTCTGAGCAAATTGATCATATGATAGGCCTTGGTCTGACTTCCGGAATAGGAAGTCCCTTGGTCAGAATCGGCGGCGTGAAATCATTCATCGACGGTTCAATTGGCGCTAGTACAGCTGCGACATCAGAGCCCTACGCTAACAGTAAGTACAACAAAGGATTGTTGTTGATGTCCCAGCACGAGTTCTCCAGTCTGGCAAGAAAGGCTGTTGAAAATGATATTCAAACAGTCACTCATGCAATTGGCGATGCTGCTATCGAGCTCGTTCTTTCTGCTTTCGAAACCCTTGGAGACGTGGCGATAATACGAAGACAAAGACACAGGATCGAACACGCCGAGATGATTACTCTAGATCAAATTAGAAGAGCTGCGGCCCTCGGTCTCATACTCTCGATGCAGCCCAATTTCGTTGGCGAGTGGCAGATGAAAGACGGGCTGTACTATGAAAGGCTTGGCAAAGAACGTACCGAAAAGATGAATCTATTCAGAACAGGGTTGGATAACGGCGCAAGAATCTGTTTTGGATCCGACGGCATGCCATACGGACCGATCTATGGAATCTGGTGTGCAGTCAATCATCCGAGTCCTAAGGGCAGGATTACTGTCGAAGAAGCGATTAGATGCTATACCATGGAGAGTGCTTATGCTTCCTTCATGGAGAACAGCATTGGCAGCATCACAGAAGGCAAGAGGGCAGACTTCGTCGTACTCTCAGACAATATATTGGAAGCGCCTCTTGATTCGATTCGCGATATTGAGATTGAGTGGACAATCGTGGGCGGTCAAGTCGAATACTCATCTATAGGGTCCTGAGGTGATTCGATGGGCAGAATCCAGATTCTAGCTGATGATCTCGTTTCCCTCATCTCAGCTGGCGAGGTTATCGAGAACCCTGCATCCATTGTTAAGGAACTCATAGAGAATGCACTAGATGCAAACGCCACAAACATCGACATCCGAGTTTCCGAGGGAGGCATAGAGTCGATTATTATCTCTGACAACGGCTCAGGAATCCTCAAGGAGGATTGTCCGATTTGCACGCTAAGACACTCCACCAGTAAGATTAGTCAACGAGAGGACATTGACGCAATCCTGACCTACGGATTCAGAGGAGAAGCTCTAGCAAGCATTGCGACCGTGGCTGACCTTGCCATCACAACGCGCCATGAGGATGAAAAAATCGGGACCCGACTCGTGTCGAAAGCTGGCGAAATCCCGGCACAGACAGATGCCTCTAGGCCACAGGGCACAACTGTGGAAGTTACCGGCCTATTCGAGAAAATTCCAGCTCGAAGAAAGCATCTCTCCACTCCAAAGGTTGAGAGTCAACGAATTCTTGAAACCACAATGAAGCACGCTATCATTAGAAACGATGTGGGTTTCCGACTCACTAAGGACAATAAAGTCATCATAGATTGCCCGCCTGGTCAAAATGCAAAAACCCGAGTACTCTCGCTGTGGGGACCAGACATTGCTGAAAATTTAGTTGATATCGCATTGACTGACCAAGGAGTTACGGTTTCGGGGTTCATAGCCAAGCCGCCGATGTCCAGAGGAAATCGCGCTCGTGAGTACTTCTCAGTTCGTAAAAGGCCAATCGAGGATAGCAAACTCAGCAACGCAGTGGAAACAGCCTACTCAACCTTGCTGATGAAGGGGCGGTTCCCAATCTGTGCAATCGACATAGATGTGGACATTGCCCGCGTAGATGCAAATGTCCATCCTACGAAGAGGGAAGTTCGGATACAGGATATCGACAGTGTAACAGAAGTCGTCAAGGATGCTGTGAAGAATGCGCTTGCTGATGCGAAGTTACCAGACGCCATACAGTCGCTTGAGGAATTCGTAGAGGTTACGTCAGCTGTTGGAGAGGGTTTCAAGTCCTCACGTGCGAGGCTACCTGTAGAGGAACAAACAGCGACCCCTCGTCGATCTGGCTTGCTCGAGCAACTTGCACTGGAAGAATCTAAGGGATTGGGTAAAGAGAAGATTGACCTTGAGTCTCTTGGCGGTACGTTCCGAATCCTAGGGCAAGTCAATAAGCTCTACATCGTTCTCACCACAGACAACGGCCTTGTTCTCGTTGACCAACACGCTGCGCACGAGCGCATAATTTACGAGAAGCTTAGAGAGGACGTTAACTCAAATCGAGTAGTAGTACAAGAGCTGCTGCAACCCATTGTGCTACGCCTTGGACCCAAGGATGCCGAAGCCATCCTCGGGCTGAAGGAAATGCTTGACGAGCTCGGATACACAATAAGCCACTTCGGAGGAAATGAGGTTCTAGTTTCCACGTTGCCAGAGGTCCTTGGAAGACGAGCATCAGAGAATGAGCTTATCGCCCTCGTGGACCGCATCATGGAGGTTGGCATCAAGAGCGCAAAGGAGCAATTCATGGATGAGCTGGTCAAGCTTACTGCATGTCACTCCGCCATCCGCGCGGGACAGTATCTCAGCGCTGATGAGATCAGAGCATTGCTCACCGAGCTCAACAGGACCAAAAGCAAGCACAACTGCTGCCATGGCCGACCATCGATAATCAGGATAGGCAAGGATGAACTTGACAAGAGATTCGGCAGAACAGGGCCGGAAGCAATAGCGAGATACAACGCCCGGCTTCGAGGTCAAACCCGAAAATGAAAGTGGGTTGCCATGAATGACTCATTAAGTATGACGCACGGTTTTGGATGAATTATGTCGAGCAGGGAGAGGACCAGTGGGCAAACGAAACTGGTGTTTGCCTCGATAGTATTCCCAGACAGATCATCAGAAACAAATGCGTTGCTTCTTGCAGAGAGCATCCGTGCTTTTGCGGGGTCTCTCTCGCATGTTCCAGTCTGGTTCTACGTGCCACAGAATGGAAAACATCTTTCCAAAATCGCCACGAACAAGCTATCCGCCCTAGATGTTACTCTGATCCCGTTTGATGTCGATGAAGAGGCCCTTCGATTTCCGTTCACGGGGCATGTAATGGCTGCTGCCCAAGCCGAGTCTCTGACCTCAGGTCAGGTCAGGCCAGATTCATTGCATGGTTGAACCCCAACACCATTGTGCTTCAAGAACCAAGGGACTTCCTTCTGCATGACACCAAGACCTTAGGATTCAAGCCGGTTCATCACACTCTTCTGGATTCACGCTACAACGAGCCACTCGATCCATTCTGGACACTGGTATACAATTATTGCAGGGTTCCTGAAAACCGCGTCGTCCCAATGATGACCCAAGTGGGAGGAGAAAAGATTCGCCCATACATCAACTCTGGCTTGCTGGTCACACGCCCAGAGAGGAATCTGCTCGGGGCTTGGAGTGAAGCTTTCCTCGAAGCATACCAGAAACCTGCATTTCGCGAGTTCTATCAGCAAGATGAACGCTACGCTATCTTCATCCAC
>JAUWOA010000115.1 GCA_030612365.1 Candidatus Thorarchaeota archaeon | reverse complement strand
TTCTCAATCTCCAAGAAGTCCTTGTCTACGGTTGCAATTCTTGATATGCCATTTGTCAGTGCGATTGATGCAATCAGGATATCCAACGCGTTCACCATTATCCCGACTGACATCAGCTGTGCTGCAATAGTGCTTGATTCCTCAGCAGCCTTCTGGTCATAAGGCAGAATCCTGACTTGCGCGAAGAAGCGTCTGAAGAATTCCGTTTCTTTGGTGGCTCGCTTTCTCTTTACTCCTGTCATGATCTCATGGTAGGTGATGACTGTGACCGCCACGTTATCCTCAACGAAACCACGCGTTGCCTCAACACCTCGAAAGAAGTCAATCAAGAAGGAGGTGTCCAGTAGGATCATATCCGCAACCTCGCTGACTCCCTGGTCTTGCGTGATGCTTCCTCAAGCTCTTCCAGAATGGGATTGTCTCCCAGCGCTCCGAAGTAGTCATCTAGCTTCAGGCCGCGTCGCGCAAGTAGCCGCGCAATCACGTCACTGAAGCTCTCTCCTTCCATTTTGAGATTCCTTAAACCTCTATAGATTTCATCCTTGATTGTAATGGTCTTCATGTGTATGTGCATTGACACACGAAGATATTAGTCTTCCGGACAACAGAGATCTGTTGCGAAACAATGGGCCCCCGACGTGCAATCAGGCCAATAACATGGCAGTCATCCACCGCTATGACTTTGCCTGCTCTCCTCACTCGTTGTCCTCTTGGCTCTGATGAACCACTCAAGAATAACCCATCAAAAACCGTTCAACGGAAGGTCAGCGCGCTTAGGCAATTATTGCCTCTCTCTCGAACAGCTTTGCTCCTATGATCATGAACACAATCGTGAATCCAAGAAGGTATGCGACATTCCCAAGCAAGCCGATGGGCGTTGCAGTTCCCGACAGCACACCGTTGAGAAAGATAATAGCATGACTGAATGGAATCGCCAACACAATAAGCCCGAAGATGCCTCCGTACTGAAGTATGCTTCCGGTGAAGCCCAGGATGCCTATGATCATTGTGGGGACGAGGAGTATGATATTGTTCATGGACTCTGCAGTGGCCTGGTCCTTGGCTAGGCATGAAATCACCACTCCAATCCCAATGGCACATAGCAGCACCAAGAACTGGACGAAGACTATCAGCGGCACTGTATTCAGGTTGATTGAGTATAGATCGATGTATGCAGCTGCCTCTTGAGGCACTGTGCTCGTTGCACGAGTGATAATCAGCCAGTTGTATAGAACAATCCCTACGACAGTGAATGCAGAGTAGATTGATGAGAGGAGCAGACCTGCAACGAGCTTTGCACCCAGAATCTTCAGTCTGCTCATTGGCACCACTAGAAGGGCCTCAAGAGTATGCTTATCTCTCTCGCCTGCAAAGGATTTGCTCACATATGGCCCCGGTGCTAGAACAGATGTTAGCATGACTAGGAAGATGGCGAGCTGGTGTCCGTAGGATGCCTCAGCAGTCGTCGGAACTTCCCATGCAATCCAAAGGTTTCTCACAATTTGAATTTCGTTTATTATGATCCTCGAGAACTCAGCCAATCTGGCAGCTGCTGCGGATGCTCGGAAGTTGCCAGTATTGACAGCAATCTGGATAGTGCTATGGTTCGTTGTTTCGAGTATCTCGGTGAAGTTTGATGGTATCCATAACCACACGGACGCTGTCCTATTATCCCATAAACTTTGACCAACAGACCTCTCCACCGGCACCAACTGTTCTATCAGGAGAACTTTTTCTGTCAGGTTCGCGTTCTCAAGCGCAACCTGAGTGGCGATGGAGCTGTTGAGAATCTGTCCCCATCCTCCCTCATCTTCAAGAGTGATGTACACGGTTTCGGGCTCTACGGCTTGCTCCACGATGAATCCGAGGAACATGCCCTGAAACGTCCAGGCGAAGAGCGGGCTGATGATAAAGCCAAGGAGCAGCCATCGCGAACGGAGGACAGACTTGATTTCCTTCCTCAGAATCCAGACAGTTTTTGAATCGATTCTCATGCTCATCATCCCTCGAATACGCCTTCTCCAGTCACAAGCCCCGTAAAGACCTCCTCAAGATTGGCAGCCTTGTACTTCTCCTCAAGCTCGCTCGGCTTGCCTGTGGCTACCAGCCGCCCCTCGTTAAGAATTCCCACCCTGTGACACAGTTCTGATACTTCATTGAGATCGTGTGTGGTCAACACAATCGTCCGCTTCTCTTCTGAGCTGAGCTTCTTCAGGAGGTTTCTGACGACTCGGGCTCCTATCGTATCAATTCCGGTTGTAGGCTCGTCAAGGAATAATACTTCTGGCTCTATTACAAGCGCCCTTGCAACCAGGACCTTCCTTTTCATACCGCCACTGAACCCCTTGACTTGGTAGTCCTCTTTCTCGCGTAAACCGACGATGTCCAGAAGTCTATCTGCTCGGCGGTGGAGTTCGTCTTCAGGGATGCCATAAAGTCCACCATAGTAAACGATATTCTCACGCGCGGTCAATCGCTCGTAGATCCCCGCTTCTTGGGGTAGAAGAGCTACTCTTGGTCGGATGTAATCTATGTCCTCGACGACATTCTTTCCCAATACCCAGGCCTGCCCCTCTGTGGGAGTCAAGAGACCCACCAGAACGCGGATGAGAGTTGTCTTCCCTGCTCCGTTCGGGCCAATCAGTCCGAAGACCTCCCCGCGGCCTATCTCAAGGTTGACATGATCTAGTGCGGTGACCTCCTTCTTCTTACCCTTCTCGAAAATCTTGGAGAGGTTCTCGGTCCTTATGACTATATCATCCATGATTTGCGCATTCCTGTTCTGGCTGTTATTTTATGTGGTCTATCTTCGGAAAGGGCGGTTCCCCTTTCAGATCCAGCATGAACTTATGAGCACTACCGATGTTCTTATCCTCTCCCTCTATGAAGAGAGTGATGCTACCTTCTGCACCATTAACGCCTCCCGCAGCGAAGGGAATGGCTGAAACATCGAATAGCGACTCAATGGCTTCCATCTCGGTGAAGGCTATGCCCTCCGGCACTGCTATGACGCCAACAGGCGTTCCAATGGCGTAGTCCCAATCGTCCTTTCCGAATTGGCCAGCAAAATCATCATAGGCGACGGGGATGTTCTTCTCGAGACCTATCGGCATGATTATCGTGATATTCTTTGAAGCCGCAGTGCCGAGGAAGGAACCAACTGTTCCTCCAGTTGGACTTGCTAGGAGAACGACTGGAGTGTAGTTGGCATCGAGGGCATTTGCGCTCTTGATAATCACGTCGTCTGGTCCCAGCTCCTCTAGGACATCAATGATCTTCTTGCCTTTGAGATACTTCCCCTTGTGAAAGATTGCGTCGGTAGCTCTGCTCTCAGCTTTGATTACTGACAATCCCTGAGGCACAACCACTCCGGCTATGTGTCGTGTCTTGTCGTATTCTCCTAGTATCTCTTCCACGAGATAGGAGGAAGTCGTACCCAGAGTCACGCAGAGGTAACCGTTCTTCAGGGCTTCCTGAACAGTATTTGTGGCTAGGAGGCCTTTTGCAATTAACCTCTTACTCTCGGCTGGTGTCAGTGTCACAAGCAGCTTCTTCATTGTGTCAATCTCCTCGTTATTCTCGTGATGATGTCCATTTGAATTTGTAGGCTCCGCTTTTCTCCAGATATGATTATCTTTTTGCACACGGTTCTTGGCGCGCTTCCACGAAGCCTTTTACGAGGAAGATGCATCCCCAGCACGATGCCCATGGCAGGAACAAACCTCTTTGATTTGGGAGCCACAGGTGTGGAGAAAATCCTCGAAACCGCTCAATCAGTTCTAGAAACTGGCTTCTCTACGATTGCAAAGCACATGCATACGCTTCGCGTAGTGGGAACCTTCCTGCACAATGCTCCGGCATACGAACGGGCAGTGGCCCAAGCAACGGCAGCGCGACTCTATTCCTCGCATGTCGACCTGAGCATCCATAGGGACTACGCCCTGTCTGACGATGAGATTCTGAGTGAGATTGCCATGGCCAGCTCTGCTACGGATCTACTGCTGACATCCTACACGGATCCTCAGACTTTCGGTGATGGGCGACGGCTCACTGAAAAACTCCCAAGTGTCGTAGACAAGCCCGTGATAAGTCTGGCAGACGATATCTATGCCCATCAGTCTGCTCTTGCCGAGCTAGCAGCAGTCCGATATCATCTCGACCGGATTGAGGGCCGTCGCATCGTTATATGCTGGGGGTTTGGCTCAAGGTTCGTCCTACCGCGGACACCCCATAGCTTGCTTATTCTGGGTGCCATGCTTGGTGCTGAGATGAAAGTTGCGGCTCCTCCTGGGTTTTCTCTTGTCAGAAGAGCAGTGCGGGAGGCCCGGAAGCGTGCAAGGACAACGAGCATAGTCATCGAGGAGGTTGACAGCTTCGAGGGCGCTCTCGAAGATGCTGATGCAGTTTTTGCTCTCAACTGGGGCCGACTGGACAACTTCATCCATCCTGAGCGTAATGCTGAGGACGCCAGTCAGTTCAAAGACTGGTTCCTGACTGGAAACATGCTTCCCAGAAACTGTTTATTTGCTACAGAGCCTCCAGTTCAGGATGATCTCATTGCAGGTGGAGAACTGCTTCAGAGCAATAGGAATGTAACCCCGACTTGGTTGAACCGAAGAGTCGCAGTATTGGCAGCATCGATTCTGCATGTCATCCAGAACAGTGAGGTGGATGTTCCGGCCGCTCTCGTGTGACTCGTAGACCTTTTATCATGTGGTCGCATATCCGTTCTACAATCATGTGGCGCCTGCTACGTCCTGATGCAACCAGAGTCTGGAAGAACCCTGAAACTCTGAAGAGGCTTCGCCGTTACCGGGGAATCATCGATATGGAGCGGTGGGCGAAGTACGTCCTCTCAAAGGATATCGAGTGTGATGTGGATTTCACTGAACCAGCTGAAAGCCTGTGGAACCACCATGCTGACCTATCCAAGCAGATGACAGAATACTTGGAGCGGATTGATGGGGGTGGCAAGCGCGTGAGCCCTGATGAATCTCCTGTGGTCAGCTTCTTAGACCTCAAAGTGGAGCTAACGAAACGGATTCTGCAGGATTGTCATTTTTGCGAGAGGAAGTGTGGGGCTGATAGGACGCGCGACGAAAAGGGTTGGTGTAAGCTTGGGGCTGAATCTAGGGTTTCGTCAGTTTTCTTACACACGGGTGAGGAGGCTCCCCTTGTTCCAAGCGGGACCATCTTCTTTGCGTCTTGCTGTTTTGGCTGTGTGTTCTGTCAGAATAGCGATATCTCGACAGACCCGAACTCAGGCTCCGTCGTGACATCAGATCAGTTGGCAGCCCTTGCAGAGAGGCTGTTTCGGGATGGCGCCCTGAACATCAACTATGTCGGTGGAGACCCCATTCCCAATACGCATACGATAATCGCCTCGCTGAAGAACCAAACATCTAACGTGACTCAGTTGTGGAACTCCAATCTCTACTGTTCAGAGGATACAATGAAACTACTCGTTGACATCTTTGACATGTGGCTTCCCGACTTCAAGTACGGGAATGATGAGTGTGCCTTGCGATTATCAGGTGTCAAGGACTACTTCCCTGTCGTGTCGCGGAATCATCTGATGGCGTACAACCATGGGGAGGTAATTATCAGACATCTGGTTATGCCTGGTCATCTGGAGTGTTGCACGTTTCCGATTCTGGAGTGGATCTCGGAGAATATGCCAAACTGCATGGTCAACATCATGGGTCAATACAGGCCCGAGCATCGTGTTCTCAAGGACCCAGAACGATATTCTGACATTGCTCGGGGGGTTTCAAGGGAGGAGATGCAAACCGCCTTCGATAAGGCTGACCAATTGGGCATATGCTGGAAGCCGGTCAGTTAGTCAACCACCGTCATGTCACAAGACTCTAAAACCGTAGTGCAGATGGACACCTGTTGGTAGCCATGTGTCTTGCAGTTCCTGGACTTGTCGAGAGCATAGATGACGACTATGCTGATGTTGACTTTGGTGGAGTCCGAAAGAAGGTGTGCGTGACCCTGCTTCCTGGTCTTCAGGTGGGCGAATACGTCATCGTACATACAGGATATGCAATAGAGAG
>JAUWOA010000176.1 GCA_030612365.1 Candidatus Thorarchaeota archaeon | reverse complement strand
TGGTTCACTGAATCCGGATATCGCATCCAGTGACTGACTACCTCTCAAGCGAAATTCCCGCAGAACTACCCTATAAGAACTTGCTCGCTATACTCGATTTCGTTATCCGTAGAGTTCTTCGATTTATGGAATGGCTAGATTCGTGTTCTGTCAGACCTACACGCCTTTTCGACGAGCATAGAGTTTCCAGATGACGACAACAATGGCGAAGGTGAATATGGCGCCAACTACTGCTACGACAACCGGATCCCAGAGAAACAGCCCGCCCCCAGAACCCTCGTACAAAACGCGTTGCTGCGTTGAAGCTCTGTTCATACCCCAGTCGTAGGCTTCAACCCAGATGACGAAGCTTGTGTAGTTGTCAAAATCGGGAACCGTGGCACTCCACTCGCTGCCATCAAACTCACATGGATATTCCACTTCAACACTGTTGTTCAGCAGGACATGAACTATTACGTTGTCAACCCCTGCTAGGTTATCCGTAACCTGCGCCCAAACTGTGAATGTGTCGAACTCAAACTCGGTAGGGATAGTACCCCAGTCAGTAATCACAGGCGGAACCGTATCGTGCATTGAGAAGGTCAATCTCTTTAGCCAGTCATCGACATCATCAAAAGCTTCGTAGCATCCCTGCCAGTCCATCTGATGGTAGACCGCTCCAACCACGTCCAGTGCATTTAGAACGCCCTGCTCAGCAACGAGGGTCTCTGGACGTGGACTTGCAGGCATCTGACTGCGGCAGGAATCGAGCTCCTCTCTCGCTTCCACTTCCATTTGATCAAGGTACGTTCCTTGAACCCAGTTTCTATCGAACGTGGCAGTGCCGTTGTGCATTCCATAGTAGCCCATCGGACCGTAGCTGAAGTCACCCACATAGTGGTCGTAGCCCCATGTATGCATGAGCCCAAGAGCGTGCCCAGTTTCATGAAGCTGAATGTGCGAGATGCCTGATTTTGGAGTCACCTCATCGGATCTGTAATATCGCTCCCAGCTCTTCCATATCACTGTCTGTCCTAGGTCTGGACTGCCTAGACCAGTGTAGTTCTTGCCATAGACATGCATTAGCATCTGTTTCTTGATGAAGATCACGCCGAATAGCTCCACATCAGTGGAATCCACATTGATGTATTGAGGTCTCATCTGGTCACTTATAGCGTAGAACAGACCAAGCCCATCAACCAAAGTCATGTTTCCGCTAAGCACAGCATAGTCCCAGAATAGGCTATCCCAAGATGGGTAATTGTCAATGTCAAGGAAATTAACCTCAATATCCCATGGTATGAAGGGCAGCAATTCTTCAAGGTGTGCAGTTTGCATCTCAGCATTTGTCACCCAACGAAGGCTGTCAACAGAAACCCCATCTTGAACATCCATGCAGAAGACGAGCACTCGTACTTTGGCCTGAGTCACATAAGAGGCCGGGTAGTGCTGGAATGGCACGCATAGGTAGGCGATTGGGTCATACATGTACTCCTGAAGATAATCATTGAAAATCGCCATTCCAAGCGGACTGCTGAGGTCCAGCGAATTAGCAACATCCTCCAAATCGTTTGTCCAATGCGTGGAGTCGCCCGCGTTCGGCCACCATAATCTAGCCCATCGCAAATACCATTGGTCAGCGCTTGGATCGAGGACATAGATGTTGTGGCGTCCTCCGAATCCGGGATACATGAAATCGACATCTTCGTTCAGGTCATTATCCCATTCCAGTCGGAACCAGTCTTGAGTTTCACCAGTATCAGAATCCATAGCATGATAGTCGTACCAGTGCTCTAGCTCGTGCCCAGGGGTATCGAACTCTGAGAAGTTCAATAGATAGAAAACATATCCAAGACCAGGGGGTTCGACTGCAGGGTTCTCATTAAGCCAATCCTCGACTGCGTACCCATCGATTTCCCTTCCAGCGCGGGGATAGAAGATGGTCTGAGGTTCATCCCCATGTGTAATCTGGTATTCCAGTGCTGTTTCGTTGAGGCTAGTCCCCGTGGCAGACCCATTGACGGAATTAGCAAGCATTAGCGACCGTAGGCTATCAGTATAGGTCTCGCTCGCGTATGACACCTCGTACTCCACATTGTACACAATCGCTGCGTCCTCTACATCGTGAGTTCGCTGAGTTGGAAGACCCTCCAGAAGAGCCGCCTCATCCATTACATTCGGATCATAATTGACCAGCACTATTCGAATTGTCCAATTGCGCACTATCTCGATTTCCTCTTGAGCAAACGTGGATGCCGGCATGGTTGCGGACCCATCTGCAGGGGGGATCGCTGGTGTTGGAATCAAGAATAAGATGCAGAGAATCACAAGTAGTGCAGCGCGCATGAAGCACAAGGAGGGCTCTACCGATATTAAGAGAACGGTTAATGTAATTTGAAACCGTGACTGCCGAGTAATTGATATTACACCCGCAATTCATATATTAACTAATATTAACCAATACTCAATAAGCGTCGGTTTCGATATTCAGCGATTGCTTGAATTCCCACGACTGCCATATCTTCCTGAGATATGTAGACTAATCCAAATCCCTCGATTCCTACCGACGCAAACTCTCTCCTCCTTACTGAAAAACAGTGAGGCGATCGGTGGCTCTTTCACCGGGTCACCACCGCCCTCACGCGCATTCCTATGTTCGGAATTGGAACCTTTTTTCGACGTTTTCGATGTCTACGCGTGGGGATTGTTTCTCTCGTTGTATTCCCAACTGTTAGAACCATGAATCGTCAACAAGTTGGTTAGTAGAGCGCAAAATTCGCGTGTTTGCTAGTCACAAGATGTGACTCTAATCTGTGACCCTCAGATGTGGCTCCGCATTATATACTAAATCTAAGTGGTATTCCTTGTGAAATGTTATGGCTCTGGCAACAAACAACCGGAACTCGTCTGTGCTGAAGAACAAGAAGATAGTCAAGACCCAGTCAACTGATGCTCTTGGCTTCGCTTACATGACTGTTGTGAGGTGAAAAAGATATGGCTCTCGCGAAAGATTACCGCTCACTACACAAGTACACTCAGAAGACTCTGATATCGACCAAGGCAATTGCTCTTGCCTACTTCAGGAGATAGATCTAGATGGTGAGAAACGACGGCAAGATCGTTGGAACTCTCTCTAATTCTCCTGACTCACGCTCCGCTGATACCAAACGGAGCAATCATCTCTCCATTACCGAAGTGCTCGCATTGGAAGCAACGTGAGC
>JAUWOA010000132.1 GCA_030612365.1 Candidatus Thorarchaeota archaeon | reverse complement strand
GTAAGAGTTGTAGAATAAGTCTGTTCACCACTGGAAAAGTTGTCTGTATCTCAATCACCAAGCAAGGGATAAGAACTCGTTGTTTTTGATAGGAGTTTGTTTCTGCAATAGCTGGACGAGCATAAGAGAGCACAAAAAGTTCAATCTTCCTTCTGGCCCTGAAACCAATCGCGAGACTCTTGTTTCCCGCCCACTTCATTCTCTTATCTTTTGAGAGCGTGATACAGCGCACAAACTCATCCAGATCGAGGTAGCAAAGGAAGACATGAATGATCCGTACAGCATGGACGTGCTAAACCTCTATGTAGCTCCAAAGGCTGCAGTCAATTCAGACCACGCCTCATTGATTCACGAGGTCGCCTCCATCACGAAGAAGAGCACAGAAATCACTCCGAAAGTGGTCATCATTGCCTTCGAGGATCTTCTTGAAAAGGCAGAAGGCATGAAGTTCATGGAGATCTTCGACGCCCGGTCGAAACCCGCATAATCGATTGTCGCATACTCCGCCCCTCTGCCCTACTCAGTACAGAGATATTATAAGATTACACCTCGACATCAAAATCACCTAGGAGGACTATTAATGGAAAATGACGAAGGATTAGGACTTGAGCCCGCTGCACCACCTGAACAGGATTTCACAGTGAGTGCATTGGATCTTGTAACGAGAACGTTCAAAGTATGGGTGCGGAAGCTACCGAGCTACATTCTGATTGTCGGTCTTATTGGAGTGGCCTTCAGTCTGCTTCAGTTCGCAGTGTTCTATGCACTCTACGGTACACTTACATTTGACCTGTTGCTCTACGTAAGCACAGACATTATCAACACATTGCTGGGCCTTGCAACTGCCGAACCATTCGTGGCTATTGAGATAGTCATCATCGCAATTGTGCTAACTGTCGTTGGTATGATTGTGAATGCCGTGATTGCTGGAGGCGGTATCAAATTCGCACTTGATGACTATGGCTCTCGACAAGCTGATGTGAGAACAAGCCTCTCTTTTGCGTTTAGCAGGCTATCTACCATGATTGTAGCGCAGTTTCTTCTTACATTGATTGTCGCCGGAGCGTTGGCCCCTGGTATGTATCTCTTTCTTGGTGCTTTTGCATCCATTGACCCCCTCAACCCTTCAATGGAGGCCTTAAGCGCGATGATGATGGCCCTTCCTTTCATCTTCATTGGACTTGTCGTGTCTCTCTACTTCAGTATCCGACTGGCTCCTACTAACGCAGTCGTTATCGCTGAGGACTTGGGTGCAATCGATTCACTGAAGAGGGCATGGGAGCTGACAACAGGTAACTTCTTGCACATCTTCGGCGGTCAGATTCTACTGGGCATTGCCGTGGGAGTCATCGCATTAGTGCCTGGATGGCTGCTAGTTCCTCTTGTCTTCTATGACCTAGCCCTCGTGTTGTACGTTTCGGTACTCATCAGTTCGCTGCTCTTCATTGCAATTAACTATGTCTTTGCAGCAGTGCTTTACAGGGACCTTGAATCTAGATCAAGAGTTGTTTCCGAGGAGTACTGGTGATTAATCAAGGGAGGGTGTGATTAGCTCATCCTCCCACGTATTCTCTTTCATCTGTCGGGAGCGGTCCAGGTACGACTTCCTGTCCTTATCTCAATATGCAAGAAAACGATGCCCTGAGGAATGTTTCATCCTCAGGTTCAGCTATCTATTCACTTCAGCTTGTGTTTCTTGACGAACTCCGACAGGATATCTTCAAGGTTCGGTCGTCCAATCTCCTGCAGGTCATATCTGACCCTTGTGTTAGGCTTGTTGATCTTGATGATCTTCCCTAGATCAATCGGTGTTCCAATCGCTATTGCGTCTACATCGGACTTGTAGATGGTCGTTTCTAGTTCCTTCATCTGTGTCGCGCCATATCCCATCGCGGGCAAAACGTCCTCGAGGTGCATGTACTTCTCGAAGGTCTCCTTTATGCTGCCCACAGCGAATGGCCTGGGATCAACGATGATTGCACCCGCCTTACGCGCTGCAACATACCCCGCACCAAACGGCATGTCACCATGAGTCACTGTCGGTCCATCCTCGACTACAATCACTCTCTTGCCTTTGATGATGTCCATATCATCAACTGTGAGTGGTGAGGCAGCCTCGATTATGATGGCGTTGGGATTGACCGCCATGATGTTGTCACGAACCTCCTCAATGTCATCATAATCTGCTATGACTACCTTGTTGATTATGACAACATCTGACATTATTAGGTTGGTCTCGCCGGGATAGTAGGAGATCTCGTGTCCTGGCCTGAGAGGGTCCACAAGCGTAATGAGAAGATCGGGTTTGTAGAATGAGAAGTCGTTGTTACCGCCGTCCCACGTAATTATGTCTGCCTCTTTCTCAGCTTGCTCCAGAGCCTTCTTCCGTCTGGCGGTCAGGTAATGTTTGCGTTTCGTCATTCTTGGCCCTTCTCTCATTGTTTCTTTAAGGAAGGCGTCTGCCAATCGACTCAGTCGTTGGATGTGTTCCTCATCGCGGACATTGGAGCTTATCTAGCCATTGAGCCAAAGAGCACTTCGAGCATCAACTCAAGGAGTCACTGGGCATATGGTCAGTTGATGAGGGAATATCGAGCAGACCTTGAGGAGTGGAAGAGAGTTCATGATTACGGGCGGAGGAGTCTTGTGGAAACCGTGTTCGGCATGATGAAGCTGAGATATGGAGGGAGCCTGAGTTCGAGAGAGGGGATGGAGCGGCGAAGAGAGCTGTTGATCAAGGTCGTGCTACACAACATCGAACGACTCGATTTCTTGGAGAGTGGCGGGAGGTGGTTTATTCAACAGGACCTAGTGGGTCTATCAGGACAGTCAGTGGAAGGGTGCGATGCTTAAGGGGTGTTCTGATAGGCACGCCCCCTTCAAGAGTTTCATGAATTCCCAGAGAACAGAGAGCGTTTGCAAGACGCACTCCTATTTGTAGCTTAGTCAGAAGTCAGGAGGTGCTTACCTTCTCTGATTATTCCTGTCTTCTCCTCTTCATTGTGAACGCGACGCCAAACACCAGAACTATGCCTCCAGCAAGTACCGCCGAGTAGAACAGCCAATCAAGGACTACATGGCTGGAAGTTTCCGCGACATAGCTGTACAGAACGATTTGCTCCACTCCGCTCACAGACACCAAGTACCACTAGCCTAGCGTCAGCAGTCGGTAATCTAGCCAGTGCTATTCGTCCATCCAAGGTTTGGTGAGTGGCTCTCTCCCTTTGAAGCGGTCAATGATGAGTCCAACAAGAACAAGTAAGGGAATAGGTCCTCCCACATTAATGATCAATCCGGTCCAACTGCGACTGAGAAACGAGCCCAACACATAGACCGAAAATGGCAACTGACTCAACACAGCAGAAATCCAAACATTTCGACGCGATGTGAGCCCGTGTGAGTGTTGTAAGACATAGTAGACGAATAAGAACCGCAGACTTGAAAGAAGGCCAGTAAGGATGATTGATAGCGGATCAATAAGACTGAAACCCGACATGGTTGTACCGTGAGTATCACTGAAGTCTGTGAACGACCATAGAAAAGCCATCATGTGGAAGTAGTGCCATCCCTCACCTTGTTGTAAAACAAATCCAAATGGAGCTAGAGCTCCAAACGTACAGAGTAGGTATTTCCACCAAATGCTGAGAGCGGCTCCGCCCTTCAAATCATCACTGTTCTGCAAACTGAACCTTCTCCACGCTAGACAGGAGCCAGGTCCATCTTAAGTAACGTGCTCCCTAGGGCCCTGTCAGATAATGCAAGAATTCAGAGGTGAGCCAGACACGCCCTCTTCGAGGGTCTTGTGAATCTCTGTTACAAACTAAGTAGTGAAGTAGCATGTCATTAGTCCAACCTACAATGAACGGTAGTGTTTAATCTTCGCAAAACTCCCTTGCACGCAGTAGAGCTGTAAACCCGACAAGGACGCCGCACTTGATTGAGTGGAGTCCCTGTCATTGACATTCCATTTCTCTTGAGGCTATCCCGGCGCTATCTTTTCTCTTTGTAGGGTTCTCCAAAAACGGAGTTGAAGAAGTCTCGAAGTGAAGGATCGACAAGTACAACCCTAACCTTGGCCACTTCATCTTCTATTGGGTCGTAACTACCGGTCACTTTCTCAATCTTCGTTTCATCGTCTAGGAGGAGAATTGTCTTCTCCTCATCCACTTCTTCATGCATGTTGAAATGGTCTTTGACCTTGTCCATGCAACTGCGATACTCTTCGGGGTTGACCTTATAGAATAATCTCAATTCGTGGCCTCCTCAAATACCCTTACCAATGAATCGACTTATAACTATCTTACGTTTTGCAGCGCCCCGAGCAGTGAATCCATTGCTTGAGCAACGGAAGTGCGCGCTGACATGATCAATCATAAGATGATAAGCATTCTATTCATTTCTCTGATGTTCTCTGGGATCATTCCACTTGTTGTGGCCCCTGGAGTTACTACCGTAAATCAAATCAGTTCATTTGCGATGTCACAGAGTTTTGAGTGGCAGACATTCAATCGCAATATGAACGTTACAACGTTTGTTTCACCTGATGGAAGTCACGATGAGCTATGGCATATTCTTCAGAGTGCAGAACAGAGCATCTATGTTGAGATATATGGCATAAATAATCCGTATCTCCTTGATCTAATTCACGAACTACGCATCACCAAACCCACATTGGAAATGAAGTTTCTTCTGGGTTGGAACAGCTTAGGTTACTACGCTCCAAACGACTATGTAGCAAACAATCTGACATTGCTTGGTTATCCTGTCAAATGGACCGGCGCAGGAAATTTCACGTATGCTCATCAGAAATTCCTCATAGTTGATAACAAAACAACAGTTGTGCATGCAGGCAACTGGGCAAAGACTAGCTTCCCTGAAGATGACAAGAAAGCCAACAGGGAATGGAGCATAGCAATGACTGATGTCGATGTCACTTCGTACTATCGTTCGGTCTTCGATGCGGATTGGCATAATGGTACGGTCTACGATGCAGGAATCCATGGTACTGGGGACCCATTAGTCTATACCGAGTCCTCAAGCACGTATTCTCGTCCGTTCAGTGAATCAGGGCATTTCAGTGGACCAATGAATGTCACACCAATACTCAGCCCTGATACGAGCTTGGCGGGAATTCTCTATTGCATCAATGCAGCCCAAGTAACGTTGGATATCCAGATTCCCTATTTCACGAATGTCGGAGACGCCGGCGAAGTTGATCAAATCATTAATGCAATC
>JAUWOA010000179.1 GCA_030612365.1 Candidatus Thorarchaeota archaeon | reverse complement strand
CTTGCTGCCGTGTGAAGGAATTCCACATCTTCTGCGTAGACATCAATTCTCAGTTTTGAGAGGTTATCATCCCTCTGGCCCACAAGCGTGAGTGTGATGGCTATCAATGCTCCTCCGAACTGTCCTCGTCCCATTCCTGCCGTTAGGCCCATGAGCATTCCTTCGCGTTCTGCAGTTTCAGATCGAAATACGTAGAGATTCTTGCTCTCCATGACATTCTCCAGGAGATCCAGTAGCTTCTGCGGTTCCACCTCGACAACGTGTTCCCTATTCCAGTATTTCATCCGCTTCTTGGTTTTAAGAAATTCTTCTGATGTGGTCGTCTTGGGTTCTAAGTGCTCGAAGAAGGACCGCACAAAACAGTGTCCTGCCTTTGCCGCGATTCTATCGCCTTTGCTATCCGTGAACCGCACAGCGGTTACAATCTCGCCTTCGATGGACTCCTTGAAGATCGGCATGTTGAACTCAAGCGTAATCCTATCTGCGACTGGAATCTCCCCAATCTTCACGACTCGCTTCTTGGGAGCTTTAAGACTCCCAGAGGGGAATGCAAGGATGGCCACAGTTACATCTTGAAGGGGTTCGCTTGACTGATTATGCACACCTAGGATGAAAGTAAAGCTGTTTGTCGAGATTGAATATTGGTGGTCAACTATTACGTTGTCAGTATAGTACAACGGCATTGGCTCGTCGAGCACGAACCTGACCTCGGCTGTCTTAACCTCTCTAACAATTGTACGAACTTCGGGTTCGGGCTCCGGGGGCGATTCCCATAGCTTTTGGATTGAGTACTGAGTCATCCACTGGACATTGCCACTTGAATCGTTAGTCATTGGCTGAAGAGCTTGGATGCCTCGCAGGTCGTCCAGGTATCCAATCATGCCAACTGCTGTAACGCGAACCTTCTCGCTATCGTCATGAAGCACAAGTACGAGCGATTCAAAAGCTTCAGAGCCGTACTCGGCAAGACGACAGACTGCGAGGATCTTCTGGTCATCATCTCCAGTAAGGGACATGTCTCTGCAGGCCTGTATTGATTCCAGTCGAGAAACAGCTAGGGCTAACTCGTCCTGACCTGGTCCCATAATCTTCTTCACGACTCTCTTCAGCTTTCGTAGTGCGTCTGTGCCGCCTATCGACCTGCCGAGAAATGTTGACCTTTCTTCGGGTACGGTGAGCCCTCCTGTTTGTGTGTTTGAATCAGCTTCGAATTTAACCCTTACTAGCAGGAAGCGCATTCTAGTCGCAATGCATTCGCACAACCTTTTTAGCACTAGCAAAGAGTGGAGCGCCTGAGAACTAGTTCTGTGAGTGAAATAGATGGAATCCATGGACCTTTCCCTCTTTCTACAGCCGAATGTGCTCAAGCCCCCAGCTAAGCGCGGTTCAGAGATAACTCGCCGATTAGTCATGAACAAGGTTGGGCGTCTTCTTGCAACTGCGCTTCAGGACAAGACCATACGATTACTTGACGTGCGAAACGGTAATGAGGTTCAGAGGATGCAGGACGATTGTCTATGTACATCGTTAGCATTCAGTCCTCGCGGAGACATTGTTGCTTCTGGCGGAGTAGACCGCGTTGTGAAGCTTTGGGACATAAGGACCGGAGATGTAATTGCGCGATTTGAGGATCATACGTATCCTGTACTTGCACTGTCCTTCTCACCAGACGGTGATATGATTGTATCCGGAAGCGGCGATACAACACTCATTGTATGGGATGTTGATGACAAATTCAAGATTCATCATCTCAAGGGGCACTCTCTCTATGTTGTATCAGCTGATTGGTCTCCCCAGGGTGACAGAATAGTTTCAGGCGGCGTCGATGCCACAATGCGCGAGTGGGATCCCAACAGCGGCAAGATGACAGCCGAGCACACAAATCATCGCGCAGCGGTACTAGATGTCGTATTCGCACCGGATGGACAGTTCTTGGCATCCGGGTCCTCGGACCACCACATAATCCTGTGGGATGCTGAGAGCCACCCCCTCAAAGCTGACCGTATGCTTCAGGGCCATTCCGATGAAGTGCGATGCCTCACATTCAGTGGCGATAGCAAACTGCTCGCATCGGGTTCTGGTGACAAAGAACTCTACGTCTGGTCTCTGGAAAGCAATTCGATTGAGGGTACAGCAACGACCTTGGGCGAGATTGATGGAGTCGAGTGTATTCCAGGCGACCTCTCATTCACAACTGCTGACGGTTCAGGAGCCATAGTGCGTTGGGATATCAAAGAGCTCGCGGTTGTATTGCGCCCATTTGAGGAACTCCTTGAGGAAATCAAGGCTGACCCCGAGCTTACTCGTAAGGATGAGATGATAGCCAAATTCAATGAGATTCGAGCTCGATACGATGAGGGGACACTCCGCGATAAGCGTATCTTCTATGCTCAATGGCAATGCAAGAAAGCTCTTGGTCTGCTCAAGGCGACAGTTCGTAGAAAGCGCTAGGAATGCCGCTCACTTGGACTTCTTGGTTGAATCCAGCATCGTTTCGCAGAGTGTGGAGTATGACTCCTCAACATTTTCACCAGTGAGAGCGCTTGATTCAACGTATACGTGACCTTTTGATTTGGCGTACTTCTTCCCCTCCTTGGTGGTCACAACACGATCATCGATAAGATCTACCTTGTTGGCTACAATCACCAGTGGGATTTCAGTTCCCAGCGCCTTGAACGCTTCTTCTTTCCAACGTTCTATGTTAAGGAATGTTCTGCGTCTTGTCACATCAAATACCAATAACCCGCCCCGTGCGCCGCGATAGAATGACTGTCTTACGACTTCGAAACGCGGCTGCCCGGCGAGGTCCCAAACTGCAAGCGATACCATCACATTCCTATCAGGAAGATTCACTCGTTTGATTGCGAAATCTGCACCAATTGTCCGCTTGTAATCGGCCTCGAAGCTGTCCTGAGTGAACCGTGTGGTCAGTGCTGTCTTGCCTACTGCACCATCTCCCAGCATGACAATCTTGAATCTATAGGCCGCTGTAGTCATCCTCTCACATCGCAAGCATCTCCAC
>JAUWOA010000134.1 GCA_030612365.1 Candidatus Thorarchaeota archaeon | reverse complement strand
AGACTCAGCGTTACTGAGCACTCCTTCCTCTTCAGGAGTAACATCTGCTTCCTGGCGTTTTTCGTTATTTTCCGGCATTGTTGGTCACTCTACCCGTCCATAGATGACTCTAGCAAGCATAGCATGCACAGAAGTGCGCCGAGTTTAAAACATCGGCTGGGTTTGTTGCTGGATTGCAGCAATTCCCCCGGGTGACTCACCCAAAAGCTCGGGTTTTCCAAAATAAGGCTTTCGACTTGACCACGCTATGCAGAATCGTTGTTCCTCTTTGTGCAGAGTAGCAACCGAAAACAACTTTTATGCTGACACCTAGCAACCCGATGCAATGCACGATGAAAATGCTCTCAAGCAAGCAAAGAAACTTGTGGCTGCCGCCAAGAAGATCTCAGCATTGACCGGTGCTGGAATTAGTGTTGATTCAGGGATTCCCGACTTTAGGTCCGAAGGAGGAATCTGGGAACGTTTCGACCCGCATGAATACGGCACTTATGATGCATTCCTAAATGACCCATCGAAGTTCTGGACCATGGGACGGGAGCTTGCTAAGGTGATGCTTAAAGCAAAGCCAAATCCCGCTCATATAGCTCTAGCGAAACTGGAGCAGACGGGAAAGCTGCTCGGCGTTATAACACAGAACATAGACAATCTACATCAAGTAGCAGGGAACAGCAATGTCATCGAACTGCATGGCAGTTACCTTCGCGCCCACTGCATGGAATGCAAGACAGAGTACGTTGGCGAGGAAGTTCATCAGCGCGTTGCGGATGGTGAGATACCTCCTAGATGTGAGAAATGTGGAGGGGTCCTGAAGTCGGAGGCAGTGCTCTTCGGCGAACCGATGCCTGAAGACCCAATGGCAAGGGCAGTCGAAATCTGTAATGATACTGACCTGATGCTGGTCATTGGAACTAGCTTGAGTGTGTACCCGGCAGCATTTCTTCCGCAGTTGGCCAAGAACTCGGGAGCAAAAGTGATTCTCATCAATCTCGAAGGCGCAAATCGTGACGATGTTGCGGATATTATTCTGATGGGAAAAGCAAGCGACTTAGTTCCGAGATTGTTTGGTATATCCGAGTAAGACATCAGCATCACAGCAGAAATTACTGCCCGGTTACAATTCCTTCATGCGAACGCCTTAAACGGACATAGTTCCATGCTTTTTCGGCAGGTCATGAAGGCGATTCCATGGACACTGGCTAGTCTTGGTCAGCTATCGATACTATTGGAGGTAAGTTCTCCCAAACCAGGAAATGTCAACCGCCTGCAGCCTTTTTCGGACTTGGATTATCGCCATTTCCTTGCTAGTGCATCATTGATGAGCCGGGGACTTCATCTAGCAGCTTCAAGGGGGGTAGCCCTTGCAGAAGACAAGCTAAAGCCGGAGGAGGTCAGGCTAGGTGAGATCATTCTGAGATGTGCAGAAGATGTTTTCACTGGGGTCAACAGAAGGAACACGATCTTGGGCACGATTCTGTTGCACGTTCCTCTGATTGTCAGTTCGGCTGCAGTAGTGCGCAATGAATCGTGCTTTTCCGTGAAAGGAATCGAGCCCTGGATTAGAACGGTTCTTGACCATACAACACGCGAAGATACCATTGACACGTATAGAGCATTTCATCTATCTAACTTGGGAGGGGAGATAATCAAGGAAGCCGGCAAATGGACCGAATTCCATGACCGATATGATATTCGGAATCCAAATGTCTACGAGAATATTAGAGAGGACGAAATAACCTTGCATCAGCTCTTTCACGGGTCTGCTCAAGTTGATGAAATAAGCAGAGAGTGGTCTGAATACTTCAAGCCCACATTGCACGAGGTCTATCCTCGTCTCGAACGCTATTCTGTGGGGCTTGGGAACTTGGAAGAGGGCATAGTGAAACTGTTCGTGTGGCTTCTGTCGCAGCGCCCCGATGGACTGATTATGAAGAAAGCAGGTTCCGTACGGGCCGAGGAAGTCAGAGCCCTAGCTGAAAAGACCATAAGAGAGTCCGGAGTAGCAGATGGAGCTAAGCTTATGCTTCTGCTTGATAAGAAACTGAGAGAGGAAGGGAACCTGCTGAATCCAGGTACAACTGCAGACCTTGTTTCCGCAGCGATACTTTGTAAACTCGTGGCTGGAAGGTTCCCGTGTGCCTAGCCCAGAACTCCGTTGAATAAGACAACGACTGAGAAGAGCATGGTGGGTGGTTAAAGGAAATCAGCACGATTCTGCTTTTACATAAGAAACTGACGGAAGATATGCTCGTACTTCACACGAATCTCTTTCGCTTTGTCTGTGTCTGCTAGGTAGAGCGGTTGTCGCATGTCATTGAGATTCGGGACCTTTCGACAAAGTTGATGGCCCATGAGCTTGCGAAGGGCAAAGGAAACTGTTCTAGGAGCTAGGTCGACCTTACTACTGAGATCCTTTGGCGTCATAGGACCATCTACAGCTAGATGATTCAGAACTATAATTGCACTCCTTGGGAGGTCGAAATTAATGCTCAACTTATCTACCCGATGAGTCCGTTCTCTGCGTAGCCTCGTTATATATTCCACTACTTTGAATATAAAGCATAAGATGAACGCATGGTCTTGCAGTGACGCGTGCTTACTCAATTATGAACTCTCAATAGTAGGATTCAAGTGGCAAAATGCGCGTTAAATCAAAACACTCACGGCTTTGGCCATCCAGGAGGCGCTAGGAACAGTTGAAGGAGAAGGTGTTTGTAACAAGAGAAATCCCGTCTGAGGGATTGGATATCATCAGAAACAATTTTGAAACCACAGTCTGGCAGCCAGAAGTTCCCCCCACACGAGATGAGATAGTGGAGAAAGCAAAGGACTGCGCAGGGCTCGTGACTCTGCTCACCGACCCAATAGATTCCGTTGTCCTTCAATCATTGCCCGACCTGAAGGTGATTGCGCAATACGCCGTTGGGTTTGATAATATCGATGTCGAACTCGCAACTTCTCGGGGAATTATCGTCACCAACACTCCCGGAGTCCTCACAGAAACAACAGCAGACCTTACATGGGCTCTCATAATGGCAGCAGCAAGGGGGATACCCCAGGCAGACCGCTATGTCAAGGATGGAAAATGGAAGGTGGGATGGGGACCTATGATGCTGTTAGGCAATGATGTCTATGGCGCAACGCTCGGTGTGATTGGAATGGGTAGAATTGGCAGCGCCGTTGCGCATAGAGCAAAGGGGTTCTCGATGAAAATCCTGTATGCTGACGTCTTTGAAAATGAAATAACAAGAAATGTTGAGAGAGAGTTTGGAGCATCAAGAACTGACTTGGAAACGCTTTTGAGAAAAGCCGATGTTGTCACAATCCATGTCCCCCTAAATCCTGACACAAGAGAAATGATAGGCAAGAAGGAGCTAAACATGATGAAACCGGGTGCAGTGCTCGTTAACACGTCGAGAGGAGCAGTCATCAATGAATCTGCACTTGCAGATGCTCTTCGATCCGGACATCTCCGCGGCGCGGGATTGGACGTATTCAATAAGGAACCACTTCAGGCGGACAGCCCGCTCATCCAACTCAGAAATGTTATATTGACTCCACATATCGCCAGTGCCAGCTTCGCTACGAGAGCTAGAATGGCAACCATGTGCGCAGAGAACCTGACTGCCGCTCTTGGGAGAGAAAGACCACCAAACATTGTGAACCCAGAGGTGTTGAATGTTGATTGATGACTGTAACAGCATGATAAAATCAAGAATCTCGATTCGCAAGTTCAAGAAAACCACAATCCCCGATAATGACATCAACGAAATTATCGAGATTGGTACCAAAGCTCCCTCGGCGGGCAATTGTCAGCCTTGGAGAATTGTTGTTGTGAAGGATGCAGCTATCCGCGAAAAGCTGGCTGAGGCGGCGTGGGGTCAGAGCTTCGTGGCGAAGGCGCCGGTCATATTGGCAGTCTGTGCGGTACCAGCTGAGTCAAAGGAGAGGTATGGTGAAAGAGGAGAAACTCTCTACGCGCTCCAGGACACTGCTGCTTTGACGACAAGCTTGCTCCTTGGCGCGCACTTCAAGGGATATGGTGCATGTTGGGTGGGAGCGTTTGATGAAGAAACAGTCACCATGATACTCAAGGTGTCCGCAGATATGAAACCTGTTGCTCTAGTTCCAATTGGAATCCCTGACGGTCCAGTTCCAAAGAAGCGAAAGCGACGCCCGTTGTCAGAAATTGTGGTGAGAGAGTGCTTCGCCAAGTAGGCATGATTCCGGAGTTATTGCAACCAGTGACCCTAGAATAAGCTAGGCAGTTGATAGCAGATTTGAATCCAAGCGTCAAGCATACTATATTCTAATGCTGAAGACTCGAAAAAAGAAAGGGGGAGGGGACTTTCGTCCCCAGTAATCTGTGGCTTACCGCTTCTTGACTAAGAAGAGGATGAGCACAACAACAACACCAGCACCAATACCAGCAATCAGACCAATCCACAACGGGTCAATGATAAACGGTTCAACGTCATCATCTGTCGTCGTTGTAGGCGTTGTGTCTGTGTCGGTAGTAGTTGTGGTTAGAGTTCCTGCACTGAAGATGCTTGACTCGAGTGAGTCTGACAGACCCATCCAGAATATGCCAGTTGCGGCTGAATCATTACTCTCGATTGGATCGTTGTCATAGACTCTCACCATTGCTCTGTAGGTATCGCGCGTCAGGAATGACGTCGAATCCCACGCGAATGAGGTAGTGGTGATGTTCATGCCAAGTAGCTGATAGCTTGTGCCGCTGTCTGCTGAGATCAGCACCTCGTAGAAGTGCTCGTCTCCTGCGTTCAGGTCGCTTGAAGTCCAGGAAATGGTCTTCGTGGCGCCTGTACCAGCGACGGTTACCGTCAGCATCTCTGGTGCGAAGAAGTTGTTGAACGTGAACGAGGGATAGTTCACGTCGAAGTCGATGTTGGTTTCAGTCACGGCGGCGACTAGCACCTGGAAGGTACCGTTCTTGAGGAACTGGTACGTATCGTAGGTGACCTCAGGACCGACTGCAGGGATATCTAGACCGACACGAGTGTCGACCGTCAATGTCCATGTTCCAGCCGAAAGGTCGTAGTCGAAGCAACCGACTGCGATTTCACCAGCGCGGTCAGCAGTGAATGAACCGACCTCTGGATGTGCTCCAGTGG
>JAUWOA010000120.1 GCA_030612365.1 Candidatus Thorarchaeota archaeon | reverse complement strand
TGAGCCTGGCCGGACACCCCAGAAGATGGAAGCTGCAGTAGTATGCAAGCCACGACCAACTTCTCGTGCGACGGGAATTAAAACGATGATGAAGTCGACCGCGCCTTCCGACTGGGATGCCGGCACTGGTTGGATGACGTCAATGCAAATGCCCCCCTTCTGTGCCAGACTCCGAGCGTAACCCCTTAGGGGATACGAGGGTCTTGGTTGATAATCACTTCAGACCAACCGGCGGTAGATCCGCCACGACCTATGCGTGCCCCATTCAGCCACAACCAAAAGGACACGCGTGACAATCATTTATAGGCCGCCACTGTGTACTAAGCTTGGGTGGTACGGCGTCTAACAGAGCCCTATTTTTCGTATATGCCCTCAACTACGAAACTCCCCCCTCCTACCACAGATCTCTGTTGGACCCTGCCACCCACCTTTAGTATCGCTTCGAGATTCTTGAGGGGAGAGGGATGGCTCATCGGTGAAACGAAGCGCGTTAGTTCTTCATCCTTTTCCAACAATGATGAGTAGTCTAAGGTCATTGATGCCAAGGTAGCCCATTCTTTGAATCAGATCATGGAGTCCAGCAATGTATCGCCGTATACATGCACTGTGGGGTCAGCTGCCTGCTAATGAGTGGTTTCCAAGAAGTACGTGGCGGTTTCTGTGTCGAAGAAACGAGTGATAGTCAAAGCCTCCTCTTGCTCAAGGATAGGCAGTACAGCATGCATGTCACCCCATCAGACGATGCCCGGCACTTTGGGAAATGGAGAGCACTCCCATATGTGGGCGGCACCACAGATGTAGCGGGTGAGTCGCTCTACACCGAATCCAAACCCTGCTGATGGAGGAATGCCCTCCCGGAGCATCTCCAGGTATCAGCCATACCGGGCTGGATCCTCGCCAGTTCACTGCATCTGCCGAAGGACTCCTGCTTCGGTGTATTCCTGCTCGCCTCCGCTGGCAAGTTTTCCATAGCCATCGGGCAGATGCAGGTCCATTGAACGAAGGAAGTGAGGGCGTGATGAGCCCTGAAGGTAGTAGAAGCCTCGAGACCCGACAGGGTAGTCCGTCAACCAGAAAGGAGTTTCGAAGAGCCTTGATAGATGATGTTTTGCCTCCCACCGGCAGCTCATCTGCTGGATTCATCCTCAGACCTTGACTACGCAGAATATCGAGAGCTTCAGTGCATGAGATAGGCGGCAGGCGTTGCGGTGGAAGTCGCAGGCCATGTCCGAGCATTTTCAGTTGAGGACGGCACTTGCGAGAGCTAAATTCTCTCCTCAGTGGACTACGAATGGGGTTGGAAACACTGATTATTGAAGCTTCATGTTCAGTACACTTCTTCAACCTTAGAGATTATAATACGGAGAGGGGTTCTGTTGCATAACTCATGGGTTGAACCATGAGAGGTAGTTTTCTCGCTCTGCATTGTATATCACCACCTTGAACAGGGTTTCCACAACCCTCCTGTTGTCACACCTTGATCTCAATGTCCCTCCGAACTTCACCTTCACAGCTCCAAACACACTCTCCACCAGACTCCTCTTCCCATACTCGTACTTCTCCTTGTATCCGAGTATTACACGACTTATGCAACAGAGCTGGTTCTTGTCGTTCGAAAATTCGATTCGAGCAGCCTTGATTCCGGATTACGAGATTCGCGTTGTGAAGCAAGCACAATGACGTTCACGTTTCCACTTGTCATCTGGATACGAAGGTCCACAGGAGGATCATGTGTAGTACGATGGCCCGGTATCTACAGTTGTCTGTGGCTTAGCACCCGGCTGCCCAGTGGTTTCATTGAGAATGGTAATTACCATGTTCACCGCACTGTGCAATTTGCGCATTGTACGCCACAGATGGTCTTCGCTGAATGCATCGTCATAGATTCTGTCTGAAACAACAAAACCCGGCCCCGGCGGCTTGGGACCTCTCTGTTGGCCTGGTCGAGGCTGCACAAATCCCATTGTTACATCGGTTGAGAAGCTGTACTTCATCGCGGTTATCTGGAATGTCTTCATTTTCTCAGCTGTAAGGAGCTTCATGTGTTGCGGAGAGATCATTACTTGAGACTCAATCTGAATGTATTTCTGGTCATTCGGCCTCACCACAGAAAAGAAGAACCGCATGAACTTCACCTTGAACAGAAACTCGGCTCGCGGATTCTTAATGGTTTCAACCTTAATGCCTTCAGCTGCGAACCAATCCTTCACTACTTGTTTGGCCATGTCAGAGGGAGTCTTGCTCATCACGTTACTCTCCGAACTGGCTATTCCAATAGAGGGGCTCACTTAATGCTTGTGCTACAGCTTGAACCATTTGACATTCTCGTACCCTGTTTGGGACCTATCTGCGTAGCAAGTAATTTGATTCCTGGCAGATTCCACTGCACTTGTGTTGCACGTTGTGGTTAGGACCTGTGCCTCGGATGTCATCCTGCTTAGTCGCAGTCCCCAAGGATCAACGATTTGACTGTGGCCAAAGTAGATCTTTCCATCAAACGCAGGCCCAACCCTATTTGTAGCGGCGACGTAGAGCTGGTTCTCGATTGCGCGCGCCATGACCAATGTATCCCAGTGAGTGCTCCTTGGGTCCGGAAATGCTGCTGGAATGAGAATAAGATGCGCACCCTCCAGTGCAAGCTTCCTTGTCACCTCTGGGAACCGAATGTCGTAGCAAATCTGAACACCCACATTCAAACCGTCAATGTCGAACATCACCATTTTGTCACCACCCTCGAACACATCTTTCTCTTCTTGGAATGGATGGATCTTTCTGTAGGTTCCGAGAATCTTGCCAGTATCAGTCGCCATAGCTAGTGTGTTGTAGTACTTTGAGTCATTCTGCTCGATGCCTGTTGCAAGCACAAATGCACTTCGTTCCTCAGCTAGCTCTGCAAGAAACTCGCTTGTGGGGCCAGGGATGCCGGGCCCATGTTCATTATAGTCTTCATGTCTGAGTCCGATTGCAAAGAGCTCAGGCAATAGAATGAACTCAATGCCTTCAGGTGTGCTCAGTCCCTTCAGAAGATACTTGACGAACGCGAAGTTCTTCGGGCGGTCACCTTCAAAGCAGGACATCTGGACAAGTGTGACAGTGAATCTCAATGCAATCCCTCAAGCTTTTCCATGGCAAGTCCATTGAGTCTAGAACGTAAGAGTTAATATCTCCGCCGAAGACCTCGCGAAGCAGGACCCTCCATGGAAGTGTATCCCGTTGGTGAATGAGGTCAATATCGATCCAAAATCCAGGGCTGACATGCCCACGACTTCTTACTCTAAACCAGTGATTGGTGCAACCGGCAAGACTGGCAGTTGGCGGACATTCACGCCAAAGATTGACTATGATGAGTGCAGCCGATGCAGAACGTGTTGGCTACATTGTCCCGAAGCCGTCATTACACTGGATGAGGACGGCACTCCGCATATTGATCTTGATTATTGCAAAGGTTGTGGGTGCTGCGCTGAAGTGTGCCCGAAGAAATGCATCGCTATGATTCGAGTGGGCTTTGATGAGGAGGAATCAGCATGAAGACAGAACTCATGAGTGCTAATTACGCAGCGGCCCGCGCCGTGATGTCAGCGCGCGTTGAGGTCGTCCCAGCGTACCCGATTACGCCTGCGACTACCATACCAGAACAGATCGCTCTGCTGAATGAAACCGGTCAGTGGCCCGGACAGTTCATCCGCGTCGAGTCAGAGCACTCAGCGATGTTCGCATGCATAGGCGCTAGTTCCACGGGCGCGAGAACCTTCACTGCAACATCATCAAACGGTCTGCTATTAATGGATGAAGGTCTGCATTGGGCCACAGCAGCAAGGCTTCCTATTGTCTTGGCAAACATCAACCGATCTATATCGCCTAGCTGGAACATCCACGTCACACATGATGATTCCATGTCCAAGGCTACTTCAGGATGGATACAGTTCTACGTTTCAAGCGTGGATGAGTTCTATCACACTATTATTCAGGCTTTCAAACTGGCTGAGGATGAGAGGGTCTTGATGCCTGTCATGGTCAATGCAGATGGCTTTGTGCTCAGTCACACTCTGTCCACTTACGATTATCTTGAGCCGGAGGAAGTTGATAAGTTCCTACCTCCGTACAAGCCACCGCATTGGGTAATGGACCCAGAGAACCCTGTTTCACATGGTAACATCGTGTTTCCAGAACACTACCAGGAATTCAGGTATGCCATGCATGAAGGAACTCACAACGCTATGAAGGTGTATGAAGAGGTCGAACGCGAGTACAAGAAACTCTTCGGGAAGTACTTCGGTGGTCCCATTGACTGCTACAAGTGTGATGATGCAGAGGTTGTATTCACTTCTCAGGGTTCAGTCGCAGCCGAGGCCAAGGATGCGATTGACGAACTTCGTGAGGAGGGCTACAAGGTGGGTAATGCTCGAATGAGAATGATTCGCCCATTCCCAGTTGACAGAATCAGAGAGCTTGGCAGCCGTGTGAAGGGATTCGCCTCCCTTGACCGTTCTGTTTCATACGGTTATGGTGGTCCGGTGGCAAACGACATACGGGCTACGATGTACAACACCAAGCATCGGCCAATCATTAAGAGTTACATCGGTGGGCTCGGTGGTCGCGATATGACAGTGCCTGACATCAAAGAAGTGATTCTTGATACAGTAAAAGCTGTGGAGACAGGAGAAACAGGTCCCGAAGAGACCTGGCATGACCTGAGGTGATTTCAATGGTAGCAACGAAAGATATGCCCCTCAAGGAGTACGTGCTGAAGGGAAACGCGGCATGCGCCGGTTGTCAAGACATGGTTGCACTGCGCCATGCACACAAAGCGCTAGAAGGGAACGTGATTCAGGTTGTGCCGGCTTGCTGCACTAGTGTTGTGCAGGGTCTATGGCCGAAAAGCGGCCTCGGGATACCCGTTCTCAATACTGCATTCCCTGCAGCGGCAGCAACGGCTTCGGGAGTGCGAGCGGCTCTTGCGGCGAAAGGCAAGGACGACACTACGGTTATGGTCTGGGCTGGCGATGGCGGCACCTTTGACATCGGAATACAGGCCCTCAGCGGCGCATTCGAGAGAAGGACAGATTTTCTATACGTTTGCTATAACAATCAAGTGTACAGCAACACCGGCACGCAGCGCTCCGGTGGCACACCTCTTCATGCGAAGACCACGACCACA
Organism: Candidatus Thorarchaeota archaeon; assembly: GCA_030612365.1. Lineage (GTDB taxonomy): Archaea > Asgardarchaeota > Thorarchaeia > Thorarchaeales > Thorarchaeaceae > WTCK01. Next base: position 769 of record JAUWOA010000120.1, on the reverse strand, counting down.
TGGCTCGGGAAGAAGGAGCCAGAGAAATTGCTGGACTTCATTGTGGCAATGCATGAGCCTGTCTACCAAGCAACCGCTAACACTGCTTATCCCCGTGATCTCTACGACAAGTTCCTGAAAGCCAAAGAGATTCGCGGTCCAAAGTTCATTCACATATTCTTGCCTTGCCCGCAAGCTTGGAATTACCCGGTTGAGAAAGGTGTGGAGCTTGGCAAGCTCGCTGTGGAAACAGGCTACTGGATTCAGTGGGAGCGTGTTGGAACTGAGTTTACTTTGGGTCGCCAAAGCAAACGTTTCCAAGACCCCGAGAAGAGAAAGCCGATTGAGGAATTCCTAAAGATGCAGGGTCGGTTCTCACATCTGTTCAGGCCGGAGCGCCAGGATGCGAAGATTCAGGAGCTGCAAGACTACGTCCAATATCGCTGGGATTTATTGATGAAGACGCTTGCGTAGTGCCACCTACGAGGAGCGCCTTTTCTTCACTAGAACCCCACCTAACACTACCAGTGCTGTTGTTGTCCCGAGTACGGCCGTAGGTGTGACTAAATCAAGGTCGGATACATGCGGGTCGCTGCCCATCTGGTACTCCTGAAGGTTCGTTCGAAAGTCGCTATCTGGATCTAAGTTTGCATCATCCACCAATGGGTTGAGACCATGGTCCGTTTCCCAGCCATCGGGCATGAGATCTCCATCAGAATCGCTACTGGATGGCGACGTACCATTCCCGTACTCAAAGAGGTTGATGAGACCGTCGTGGTCGAGGTCTTCA
>JAUWOA010000064.1 GCA_030612365.1 Candidatus Thorarchaeota archaeon | reverse complement strand
TGAAATCTCAGAGAAGACTATCTTTGCACCCAAGCAGCGTTTGATGTTCCCGAATCTAATATCTCGGCAACCGATATTCTCTAGGGCGGTTTGAGGTTGCGATAATCTTCAGAAACTCTCCCTCACATTGTACTCTGTCCTCATATGAAAAAGTCTCTCAGGTCGATAGTGTTTTTACGTGCCATGTTCATCTCTTGTAACGTCCATCTAAAGGAGCACTTGACTTGAAAGTACTAGTACTCGGTTCTGGACTCATGGGAAGAGGGGCAGCTTTTGACCTTGCTCGCAACGATGCCGTAAAGGAGGTCATAGTTGCAGATAGAGACCTAAAAAGTGCGGAAGCATTAGCCTCAGAGATGGGGTCAAAGGTCGTAGCTGAAATAGTTGATGCAGCTGACCGCAAACAGCTCAAGGCACTTTTCGAGAAGGTTGATACAGTAGCCAGTGAAGTGAGCTACAAGCTCAACTTGCTCCACACTGAAGTTGCGATTGCGACTGGCACTCACCTATGTGATTTGGGTGGCAACTTAAAGGTCGTTGAGAAACAGCTCAAGCTGCATGACAAGGCAAAGGATGCTGGTGTTACGGTCATTCCTGACTGTGGCTTAGCTCCGGGCTTGGCCAATGTTCTGGCGAGAGCTGGGATTGACTACTTGACCCGCACTGATAGTGTGAAGATACGAGTGGGAGGCCTCCAACAGGAACCCCGACCCCCATTGAACTATTCCCTCATTTTTGCAGTCGAGGGTCTGATCAATGAATACATCGAGCCATGCATGGTGCTACGTGATGGGAAAATCGCTTTTGAAGATCCACTGATTGGTTTTGAGCAAGTGGAGTTTCCGGAGCCATACGGCAAACTTGAAGCGTTCAACACGAGTGGGGGCTCTTCTACTATGCCGCTGACATATGAGGGCAAGGTTGCTAATCTGGACTACAAGACCCTTCGCTATCCGGGCCATGGCCACAAAATGTGGTGTTTGATGAAGCTCGGGTTCATGGACAGTAAGGAACAGGACTTCGGCGGCGTGAAGGTGGCTCCACGGACAGTACTTGAGAAGCTGCTTGAGCAGAACCTCCCACCGACTGGCAAGGACGTCACGCTTCTCAGAGTCACAGTTGAAGGATGGAAAGGCACAGAGTCTCGCAAAATCGAGTACGAGCTTGTCGATCTCTTTGATGATAAGGCCGGTCTCACATCGATGATGAGGACGACATCCTTTACAGCATCTACAGCAGCGACGATGATGGCTGATGGCACTATTAGTGGGCGAGGAGTTTTGCCACCGGAGAAAGCTATACCTCCTGAGCCTTTCATCGAAGAGCTGAAGAAGCGGGGCGTAGATATCAAGCAAAGCGTCTTCTAATATGAATGCTCCCGCGAGGTTTCAAATGAGTGTGGGCATCGACTGAAAGATTACTAGATTATCGGGATGCTGGAAATAGCAACCCATGCCCAAAGGAATGCACTCAGAATCACTGCTGGCCACGGGTTCTCCATCTCTAGAGACGCCCATGAAATGAGTAAAGTCGTCAACATTGACACAATCATGAATAGAAGCAGGAGGAGTCCAAGTAGGACCATTGGTCCTGCAATCAGACCGAGAAGTGTCGTCACTGAAGTGGCGGCTATAGCTAGCACTCCCGCTACTGCAATGCGTGTTATGAACGCCAAGCCCATATTCTTTGTGAATTCACGTTCGCCGCCCCAGTCCCTTTTTGATAGCATTATGCCTCGAATCCAAGCGGCCTCAACTGCAAAGTAGGGGATGCCCAATAGGAATAGAACTAGCATGTTAAACGCCCTGACGCCAACAGGTGTCTTCACCAGTGCTATTGCAATCCACGGAGTCATTGACTCTGGCAAACCCCCGACCATCATCCAACCGAGCAGCCATATGATACAGGCTCCCCCAACGAGAGCTACCTTCAAGAATGCCGTGAACTTCTCCTTCGGGCTTGTCCTCTCAAGACCAACAGCGGCAAGAGCTAGTCTTGTGTTTTCTTTTCCAATAAGCAACATCATGGTTAAGGGAAGCACAACTACGCCTAGACCTAGGAAGAGAGTCTGCCCTGAGCCGAACATAGAGCTAATCCAAGCGAAACCAGCGGCTTCAATATGGTAACTCGCGGCACAAGAAGCTGTGAACAATAATATCATTGCAGCTCCAACTGTCGAACCGTAGATGACAGTTTTCTTAATCGGGAATGCAGTTACATTGTTTGGTATCTTCCGAGGTCTCAAGGACTCCGGCAGAGCGTAGTAGATAACAAACATCAGTGGTATTGTTGAAACGAGTAAACCCAATGGAGCAGTTGCTGTTGCTATGACCTTGTACTGGTAGACTTGCTCGTACATGGGAAGAGTATAATTGACCTGGCTCTCTCCCTGTAATGCCTGAACTAACCATAAGGTTGACTCAGCCACAATCGTTGCATCAAGCGCTTCGAATACGTGCTCGGTGGGAGCTAAGGCAAGTTTGTAGGCCGTTTGATTCTCGAATGATCCGTAGGTCACACCCGCCACAGCGGAGTCGTTTCCGGTGGCTCTTCTGAGGGCTTCAAGCGCATCTTCAGTAGAGATCATCTCATCAAACTCGCCTAGTGCAAGGAGGAAATTGCCTGGGAATATGACTGTATCACGAATATCTATGTCTCCAAGGTAACCAACTGCAGCAAAGGCATGAGGCTTGATGGCTAGCTCGTTGACTGCCAGTGCCACTTGGAGCCCAAGGGAGTGTGTCAACATTCCGTAGAGCTCATTGTCAACATAATCGCGAGTTGTCTGTATGTAGCGAAGCGCCGCGTAGCAGTCATCTGCTAGAGTCGCATAATCTGTCCAATCGAAACCGAGCTCAGAATCTCCATGCCCTGCAAGGTCAACCGAAACTACAGTGAAATTGCGTCTAGCAAGCTCGATGTTGAAGGAGTACATCCCCTCTTTAGAGCCAGCTATGCCGTGAGTTGTCAGGATGATTGGCATTGGTTGCCCATACGTGCGAGACCTTGGTGAGTAGACCAGGAAGTTCACTGGCCTTCCAGCATCACTCTCTATCTCCATTCTTTCCACGATGAGATCACCGAGACCAGTATCTGCTGACCACGATAGATAGAGTGAGGACGCTGTTATGATGGAGAGGATGAGTAATGACAGATACAACGCACGCTTATTCAAGGATAATCCACCGCATATCTTGCGCTTGACTAGTACTTAACACCGAGCTTCTTTGATAGTTTCTCAAGCATATCGCTCGTCATCGACGCAAGATCGTAATCGGGCTTCCAGCCCCACTCCTCACGCGCAACGCTATCATCAATGGACCTTGGCCAGGTTTCAGCTATCTGTTGACGGAAGTCAGGCTTATAGTCTATCTCGAATTCAGGAATGTGCTTCTTGATTTCGTTGGCTATGTCTTCAGGAGCGAAGCTCATTGCCGTGATGTTATAGCTGCGATGCACGAGCTTGCTAGGGTCTGCTTCCATCAGGTCAATTGTGCATTTCAGACAGTCAGGCATGTACATCATGGGAAGCATCGCATCCCTTGCAAGGAAGGATGTGTACTTCTTGTTCTTGAGAGCCTCATAGAAGATCTCTACTGCGTAGTCGGTTGTTCCGCCGCCTGGAAGAGCTTCTGAGCTGATAACTCCTGGATACCGCAGAGACCTGAAGTCGAGGTCATATCGCTTGGCGTAGTACTCACCTAGCAACTCGACGAAGACTTTTGTCACGCCATACATCGTTGTGGGGCGCATTATCACGTCATTCGGTGTATTGTCTTGAGGTGTGCTCGGACCAAAGGCAGCGATTGAGCTGGGTACGAGTGCTTGGTCGAGGTTCAATATTCGGACAGCTTCCAAGATGTTGTAACTGCCTTCAACATTAGTTCTGTAGGCCAGCTGGGGATTCCGTTCCCCCGTTGCTGACAGAACCGAAGCATTGTGGATAATGATGTCGATGTCGTAATCGACAAGCATTGTATGCAGTTGATTCTCGTCGAGGATGTCCAGTCTGTAGTATGGTCCATCCTTTGTTAGAGTCTCTGGAGGCTTCTTTCTCCCAGTGGCAATAACGTTCTCGCCACCGTATTTCTTCCTTAGAACACCAATCAGTTCTGTCCCTATTTGTCCGTAAGCGCCTGTAACCAGTATCCGCTTCATTGTTAGACCTCGTCTGGATGACGCACCGCCGAGATTTGTCAGATAAAAGGTTAGCGTAGTGTAGTTGCTTTTCCAATGAAGTGCTTGACAATGCCAAACACTGATAACTCTTCAGAGGGATAATCATACTCGGCAGGATAATTTCGGAATATCGCAAATCCAAGGGGGAAACATCTTGAAAAAATGGGAGAAAGACGCGGCATTCCTCATCTTCGTGGGACCGCTTGTTGTAATAGGACTAATCGCGATTTGGTCCATCACGGGCACATGGAACACAACACTGTACCCTGGGCTACTATTCATTGCTCTTTTCGCAGTTATCGCGCTGGTACTATTCTATCCGGACCTGAGAAAACTTACGAGCTAAAGCTAACTGCTCAACTAGCACAAAAACACTGATTACTCTGCAAGGGGCTAATCATACTCGGTTGTAAGATTTCGAAACAGCACAAGTTCGAGGGGAAAACATCCTGAAAGAATCGGAGAATGAAGCGGTATTCATCATCTTCACGGTACCGTTAATAATGATCGGACTAATCTCGGTTAGTCTCATCACGGGCACATGGAGTTGGGCATTGTACCCTGGGCTATTTTTCATCGCTCTTATCGCTGCCACTGCCTTGGTCCTGTTCTCCCGGATCTGAGAAAATTCATAGGTAAAAGCCAGCGATTCAGTTGGCGGAAAAATGAGTAGAAGGCTCAAGCTCCGCATTATTGAGAACTTGTGCCTTAACTCTAGTCTATTTCTTCTTGCTCTGGTTGATTGCAGCCTGAGCAGCTGCCAATCTAGCCAGAGGCAAACGATATGGAGAACATGATACATAATCTAGTCCAATCTCGTAGAAGTATTCCACTGACCGTGGGTCACCTCCATGTTCACCGCAGACTCCAATCTTTATGTCGGGGCGTTGAGCTTTGCCACGCTCGATTGCAATCTCCATGAGCTGCCCGATGCCTCTCTTGTCAATGCTCTGAAATGGGTCGTTCCTCAAGATGTGCATGTCAAGGTAGTACGGTAGAAATGTATCAATGTCGTCGCGGCTGAATCCAAAACCCATCTGCGTCAGATCATTTGTACCGAAGGAGAAGAATTCGGAGACCTTTGCCATGTCGCCGGCACGCATGCATGCCCGTGGAATCTCAATCATTGTGCCATAAAGGAACGGGATGTCTATTCCCTGTTCATCCTTAACGGCATCGTAGACTTTCTCCACAATTATCTTCATCGCCCTGAGTTCAGCTGCTCCTGCGGTCACTGGAATCATAATCTCAAGTTGTACTTTCTTGCCTTCCTTGATGAGTTCAGCTCCTGCCTCCAGTATGGCTCGAACCTGCATCTCGTAGATTTCCGAGTATGTAATTCCTAGACGCACTCCGCGATGCCCCATCATCGGGTTGTTCTCGTGTAGTGCTTCTCCTCTTCGTCGAATTTCCTCTACATCTACGCCAAGTGAATGTGCAAGCTTTTCTTGACCGAACCTGCTCTGGGGCACAAACTCGTGCAGCGGAGGATCCAACAGTCGGATTGTGACTGGACGTCCGTCCATCACCTCAAGTGTGCCCTTGATGTCGTTCTTGATGTAGGGTTCAAGCTCCGCCAATGCCTCTCTTCGCTCGGTTTCAGTGTCGCTCACGATCATCTTACGTAGCAGGAATAGAGGTTCGTCTGAACCCTCTCCGTAGAACATATGTTCCGTGCGTAGTAGACCGATACCTTCAGCACCGAAATCCAATGCCACTCTAGCATCCTCCGGAGTATCCGCATTGGCACGTATTCCCATCTTCCGGTACTTGTCAACCATCTTCATAAACGCCTGCAAGCGCGGATTATGCGTGGAGTCAATCATCGGAAGTTCGCCTTCATACACTAGGCCTTTGGTGCCATTGAGTGTTAGGACGTCACCCTCTTCGTAGGTTCTTCCTTCAGCTACCATTTTCTTGTTCAAGGTGTCTATCTTCAGAGTGGACGCACCAACTATGCAACACTTGCCCCAGCCTCGGGTCACGAGTGCCGCGTGGCTGGTCATCCCCCCACGACCGGTAAGGATAGCCTTTGCCGCACGCATGCCTGCGATATCCTCCGGGCTTGTTTCCTCTCGAACCAGAATGACTTGTTTACCCCTCTTCGTCCAAGCAATCGCTTCTTCTGAGCTGAAAACGATTTGGCCGGAAGCTCCTCCAGGTCCCGCCGGCAATCCCTTTCCTAAAATCTTCGCTTTCTCCTCCGCATCAGGGTCAAGAATCGGATAGAGCAATTGCTCAAGCTTGTCAGGGTCCATTCGCATAACAGCCGTTGGCTCGTCGATTACACCCGCTTTCAAGAAGTCGGTCGCAATATTCAGTGCCGCTGTACCAGTTCTCTTGCCAACACGATGCTGTACGAGGTACAGCTTGCGCGTTTGAATAGTGAACTCAATGTCAAGCATATCCTTAGCATCATCCTCAAGGATGTCACGAATATCACAGAGCTGCTTGTAGAGATCCGGCATTCTCTCCTCGATCGTGGGAAGCATCTCATTCTGACTATTCTTGGACTCTTCATTCATCGGATTGGGAGTCCTGATTCCAGCGACAACATCCTCGCCTTGAGCGTTGAACAGGCATTCACCATAGAAGGTGTTTTCACCTGTTGCCGGGTTGCGTGTGAATGCGACGCCCGTGGACGAGTCTTCACCCATATTTCCGAAAACCATAGCTTGAACAGTGACTGCAGTTCCCCAGTGATCAGGAATGCCTTCGATTCTGCGATAAGCAATTGCGCGATTGCCATTCCAACTCTTGAACACAGCACTCACACCGCCCCAGAGCTGTTCCCACGGGTCATCAGGGAACTCCTTTCCAAGCACCTCCTTCACTCTGTGCTTGAACAATGTACAGAGCTCTTTCAGGTCTTCTGTTTTCAAACAGGTGTCAGCAGTGCAGCCGACATCCTTCTTCATCTCCTCAAGGATGTACTCCAACTGATGCCTAATTCCAAGTCCTTCTTCAGGTTCAATATCCTCAGCTTTCTCCATGACAACATCGCTGTACATCATGATCAAGCGTCGATAAGTGTCATAGACGAATCGCTCGTTCTGGGTTTTCTCAATTAGGCCAGGAATCGTTTTGGTTGTAAGGCCAATGTTTAGCACGGTTTCCATCATTCCCGGCATTGACTGCCTTGCACCGGAACGAGATGAAACGAGTAGCGGATTCTTGAGGTCACCAAACTTCATGCCCATTGCGTCCTCAATCGTATGAAGAGCTTCTGTTGCCTGCTTTTTGACTTCCTCTGGAATCTTTCCTTTCTCCAAGAATAGATTGCAGACGTCAGTGGCAATCGTAAACCCTGGGGGCACCGGCAGTCCAAGAAGTGTGGCGGCGGCTAGTGAAGCCCCCTTTCCACCCAGCTTGTTTTTCATGGATGCGTTGCCATCTGCCTTGCCTTTAGCGAATTCGAACACGGATTTCTCTTTGGTCATATGATCACAGCCTATCTTTGCGACCTCCTCAGTACGTTGTAACCAAGCCAAGCGCAATCACACGATTTGAGAGGTCTGAGCATCGAATGGGACTATTGCTGGGTTTCGCAGCTCTCTGTTTTTAATGTGACTGTTTGGCATTGCAGCTTTGCCTTATCTTGCGCGTTATATCGTACCTACGAAAGCCTTTTTCTTGGAATGCGCTGCTGATGGCACTGCAATTCCATTACGAGGCAACCCACGATGATCGACTTAACAAAACACGAAGACCAGTTTAAGAGGACAGTTGAGCGCTGTAGAGAGCGTGACATTGTGGTTCCAACCTTTGCTCAGATGAAGGACCCTGCAACCGTTCCTCAGAAGATCAAGGATGAACTGAAAGACATCAAGCTCTGGGATGTGGTTTCACGAAATCTGTTTCGGATTACATGGAAAAACGAACCGATCGAAAGCGGCGGTCAGTACCAACCAATCGCTAACTACATGGAATTGCCGTCTGAGCTTACGGGCGTTGAAGCGCGCATCATTGCACTCGTAGGGAAATGGTTTCCAACAGGTTCACATAAGGTGGGTGCAACATTCGGATGCCTCGTTCCACCTCTTGTAACCGGGCAGTTCGATCCCACGATGCATAAGGCTGTATGGCCAAGCACGGGCAACTACTGCAGAGGCGGCGCTTACAATGCTGCATTGCTGGCTTGCGAGAGCATTGCAATCCTTCCCGAGGAGATGTCCAAAGAGCGATTCGAGTGGCTAAAAACTGTGGCTGGAGAGATCATCGCCACACCAGGAAGCGAGAGCAACGTCAAGGAGATATATGACAAAGTTTGGGAGCTGCGACGGACCAGAGAGGACGTCTTTGTGTTCAACCAGTTCAGTGAGTTTGGAAACTACCTTTTCCACTACGATGTCACAGGTCACGCATTGAAAGAAGTGCTGGACAAAGAGCTTGGTAGCAGTAAGTACCGTGGAGTCTGCCTAACTACTGGCTCAGCCGGAACTATTGCATGCGGCGACTTCATGAAGCAGCAGTATCCAACTTCCAAAATTGTCGCAGGTGAGGCTCTTCAGTGTCCAACACTGCTACTCAATGGATACGGAGCACATCGTATCGAAGGGATTGGTGACAAGCATGTGCCTTGGATCCACAACGTTCGCAATACCGATATGGTGATTGCAATCGACGACAACGACAGCATGAATCTGATGCGACTATTCAACGAGCCCGCTGGACGCAAGTATCTGGTGAATGATATCGGTGCTCCCGAAGAGCTTGTTTCTCAGTTGGACCTGTTGGGAATCTCAAGCATCGCCAATACTCTCATGGCAATCAAGTTTGCAAAGTACTACGAACTGACGAGCAAGGATGTTATCCTTACTATATACACAGACTCGATGGAGATGTACGGCTCACGACTGAAAGAAGCCACGACCGCACACGGTCAGTACACTGAGATGAATGCTGTTAGGGACTATCACAAGGATTTGATGGGGCAGAAGATGGATGCCATGCTTGAACTTGGTCACTATGAGCGCAAGAGAATTCATCACCTCAAGTATTTCACGTGGATCGAGCAACAGATGTTTGACCTGGACGAGCTGAACCAGCAGTGGTACGAGTACGATGAGTACTGGTCAGCAATCCAGCAAACGACTCCAAAGATTGACAAGCTCATAACCGAGTTCAATGAGAAAGTGGGTCTATAATGAATGAACACGGTAGCAAACGAGTGCTAGGAATTGTAGGAAGCCCGCGGCGTGGAGGAAACACCGAGATTCTAGTTGATGAGATACTTGCTGGTGCAGCAGAGGCTGGTGCCGATACAGAGAAGATTATCCTGAATGAGTTGAACATCTTGCCCTGTCAAGCCTGTGATGCGTGCAAGGATGGGGGCGAGTGTGTACAGGAAGATGACATGTCTGAGCTCCTGGCACAAATGGAGCGCTATCCAATATGGGTTTTAGGCACACCTGTATACTGGTGGGGCCCTTCCGCCCAGCTCAAGGCATTCATTGATAGATGGTACGGTGCCAATCAGGCTATCTTCAAGGGGCGAACTATCATATTGACCATTCCGATGGGCAGCGGCAGCAAGAAAACAGCTCAACACAATGTGGGGATGTTCAACGATATCGCTGGCTACTTGGGCATGAATATTGCTGCAACTGTACTTGCTCCCAGCGTACACAAACGAGGTGCAGTACGTGAACATCCACAGATACTGGATGCAGCCCACCAATCTGGTAGGGATGTCGTTGAATGGAATAACTAGAGTTTAGTCATGCCGGACGTTTTCTGACTATTCAGAGTTTCAGTGGGAGATGAATCTCAAAGACAGCACCCTGGTTTTCGTCGCTATCTATGAGCTCGATTGTACCGCCGCATGTCTTGATAATCTCTCTAGTCAGGTAAAGCCCAAGTCCTCCACCTTTCGTGGATGCACCCCGTTGGAAGAGCTTTGGTCTGATGTCCTTCGGTATTCCCGGGCCATCGTCTGAGATGGTTATTAGCACGCTTCCGTTTTGACGAGTGATCTCTATGCTTACATGGGCTTCTGGTCCCGCATGTTCAGCAGAATTTCTAAGCAAATTCTCGAAGGCCATTGGCAAGAGAGTGCCTCCAGATGCATGCGCCTGTCTTACGGTATCATCTGCAATGACTTCACAGGTTAGTCCTCTGTTTGCTTTCTCTGCTTGTTCAGCAATCCCTTCCAAGAACTTCACAAAGCCCTCGTCTGATGGCTCACGTGGTGTACCCAGTGCCTTCAGCAAATTCGCCATTCTATTACTTGCAGCATAAGCGGAGTCAAGCATTTCCCTGCCAGTATCTGGCATATCGTGATACAACATCAAGACAGCATCAATATAGCCAAGTATTACTTGCACGTCATTACCAAGATCATGCCTGAGGAGAGAAGCGTAGAGCTCCTTCTCCCTCTGCTGCAAAGCTTTCTCCTCTTCGCTTTCCACCTGCTTAGTAATATCTGAGATGACCGAGATTACGCCTTCTATTTTGCCCTGGGAATTCCTCTTTGGAACAGCGGAAACTCTAACTATCTTCCGTTCGCCATGCTTGGCAACCATCCTTAAAGCGTAGACTGAAGCGATTCCCTCACTATGCTTTTCCGACTCAACCTTGATTCGGTCGACCTCTTGTGGTTCGATAAAATCGGAGAATTTCCGGCCAACTACCTCCTCTACTTCCCAGCCAAGAATCCCTGTGATCTTTTTGTTTGCATACGTGATGCGCTCGTCCAGTGAGTGAAAGATTACACCTTCGGGAAGTGCAGCAACTAAATTTCTATGTAACAAATCAAGAAACATATACTTGTCATCGCTTCTCACCAACAATCTGACATACTGAATGAAGGCGAGGGTTACCAGAAAGAATCCAATCCATTGGACATCATAGAAACTGAATGGACCCAATGAAACGTCCGATTGCAGGAACTCCCTCAGAAGGCCATCTACGGAGCCCAAAAAGAGAAGCACGAATCCAGACAATGCGATAGCATACACTGTCTTGTGCTTGACCAGTTTCTGAATCTCGAGTATCACCACGAATACAAAAACAGATATGCCTGTTTTTTCTGCAATGCTTTTCCAGTCAAATTCATAATTCACTGGGAATATCGAAACTTGCCACAGCGTCATGATCAGAGCCAAGAGAAGGAGGACAATCACTACGATACGCGTGAATCTGGTGAGTTCGTTACTCAGAAATTGAACTCCATCCTGCTGTGTTTCCAAAGTTTCGGTGGCCATTGTTGATAACCCACAATCATGTCATGAAAATGGCGGCGAATTTGCCCCTTCGCTATATATCTCCTCATATCTATTAATAGCACTATCTGTGACCGTGCTCAGAATGTGCTGTTATTGAAT
>JAUWOA010000050.1 GCA_030612365.1 Candidatus Thorarchaeota archaeon | reverse complement strand
GTCGAAAAAGTAACAATGCACAAGGTAATAAGGGAACATTTTTCGTAATCAATTGCAGGTACACCAAGCAAGAGACGCTTCAGACACGTGGTTCATTGAGGGTTCATTCCTTTTCGCACCATTCTAGAAGAATTTCCTAGTTTTGATTAGCCTGTAATTCGCAAAAGCGAGAGTACATACAATGAGTTACGACAGAGAGCCTATTGAGGCTACAGTGGCTGAATTGAAGCCACGTATGAAGAATGTCACCATTTCATTCAAAGTGATTGAGATCGGTGAAGAGCGTGAGGTTAGCTCACGCCGTGATGGAACGACACACCGTGTTGTTGATGTGGTAGTTGGCGATTCAAGTGGAACTGTTCAAGTGCCACTCTGGGACGACACAATCGACGCAGTTGAAGCAGGAAAGACCTACAACCTGACTAACGGTTACACGGGTCTCTTCAGAGGCAATCTTCGGTTGAACGTTGGCCGCTACGGCGAGCTGGCAGACGCAGAAGAAGCAATTGAAGAAGTTAATGCGGAAGTTGACATGTCAGCCGAGGAACACGAAGACACCCGACGTCGCAGAGACTATGGCGGCGGTGGCGGTGGCGGTGGATACGGCGGTCGCAGTGGCGGTGGCGGCGGCGGTGGATACGGCGGTCGCGGTGGCGGCGGCGGTGGATACGGCGGCCGAGACAGGCGACGCAGGTAATAGTAATCCCGAATGGCATTGGCCATTTTAGATGACTTACATCAGTTTCGAAGGCGAGTACGACACCCTTCAGGGGGCAATCGCTACTCTCCTTCTATCTTTTTCTTTTCATCAATCAATCTTAGAAAATTTCTCGGTCAGGTTCGCCCCCGACATGCTTTTCGTTGAAGCATGTCTGTAGGACGCGATTCCTTTCATCACGAATGAGTAATAGATCTGACTCTTCCAGTACACCTGATGTTCATTCGAATCGATGGATATATCTCAAAGCATAGGATTATAGCACGATAGGGTCGTGTGAAATTGGCGTTGAACTGGACCACTGAAGTAGCACTGTATCTCGTTTCTTTCATTATCAATGCGATAGCATTCGTCGGAGCTTCATGGCGTCTTCAAGGAAGTAAACATCGACACGCACCGTTCATAGTGACGATATTTCTTGGACTCACGTTCTGGTCCCTTTTCATCTCACTTGGGAGCTTGTTCCTTAATGAGATATTCATCCCTTTGGCGCTCTATGTGGGTCTGTGTACGATTGCCCTAAATTTCCTCATGATTGATTCATTCACTCGGGATGAAGTAGATCCAAGGAAATCGATTGTGCTTAGTATAGCCGCAACCCTGCTAGTGTACTTCTCCCTGCAGCCGGAGGAGATACTCGTGGGGATAAATTCAATTGGGGAACCTGCCATTGTTCTCGGTCCAGGAGTAATGGGTGTAGGGGCATTACTGATTATCCTAACTGGTGCGTCCTTCACATACTATATGATACTTATGAATCGAGAGGCGCCGAAGAATCTTAGATTTGGGGCAAGACTCGGATTACTGAGCGGAATCATACTTGCAGTTCTGTGGCCTGTTGGTCTTGGGCTAGGTCTGCACTTCACGATGCCCGGTCTTTGGTTACTTCTGCTCTCAATCGGCGTTATCCCAATTGCAGTAGCCTTTGTTATACAACCGAAGCTGGCATATGTTCTCCCTTTCAGAGTTCTCCGACTCATAGTCTTTGAAACAAGAGGGGGCGTGCCTCTCTTTAGCCATGTCTGGGGACCACAAACCGATTTGACAGATGAGGTGCTTTTCTCAGGCATGCTTCAAGGCATAGCTATGATATTAGATGAGTCGGTTCAGAAAGGAGCCGTTAGGGAGATTGTTCTTGAGAATGGAGTCCTTGTGCTACAGCGGACCTACAAATTTTCTGTTGCTTCCGTTCTGGTGGCTACGAAATCGAGTCAGACACTGAGGCATGCAATCGATGCCTTTACAGAGCATTTCTACGACGCATATTCGCAGTTCTTCGATAATTCAAGTGAAATTCAAAACTTCGCTACAGCATCAAAGCTGGTGGAAGAGCACTTCGGTTTTGTTCCTTCTCCTGATTGAATCTGCTAGACTTATGCGGTTCAAGCGCCTTTCCAGTACACTTGCAGCAGATCATCCTTGAACTCTGAACCATACTTGATAATGTCCATTGGGTTAGCCACAATGAACGAGAATCGATAGACAACGCATGCATTTGGAGCGGCCCATACTATATAGTTAGGACTTGTCAGGAATTTGGTTGTCCAATTCTTACAGACATTTTCAAATATAATTCGAAGATTCTGATGGTCGAAATTCATATGGAATGTCAGTTCGAAGGTGTAGCGATATGCTACATCGTAGCCAGTCATATCTTTGAGTCTATAGAGCGCTCTTCTCATTGAGCGTCTTACCGAGGAGTCCTCACCTGATTCCAGCTCCTCACTCCTCTCGATGAAGTCTGACATCTCGATGCGATAGTTGGTGACCTCACTTGTTACAACTTTGCTATTGGGTACCAGCTGAGTAGTTTCATCGGGTAAAAGAACTTGGGTATAGTTTAGTGTAATCTCACGGACAATGCCTTCGACACTTCCAATTTTCACGTAGTCTCCAACACGAAAAGGCCTAGCGGCAAAGACATAGAACCCGCTAACGATGTTTCCTAACGCTTGTGAAAATGCAAGACCTATCGCAGTTCCAAATAGTGTAGACACTGATAGAATTGCAGCGAAACTGGGCGTAAAGAAGGTCATAATGACGCCTAGCATGGCAGCAAAGAGAATTAGTCTAAGAACCAGCACTATGCCGCTTGATGCCTCAGGTCCCATCCCCATACCTTTCAAGGACCTACGGAGCACCCGAGTCAAAATGAAATAGAACAGAAGCAGAACGAGAAGGTACAGCATCTCAAGCCAAAAATATTCGAAGAATGCGATGGGATTAACAAACAGGTCCGGGATTTCTTGCATGGTCGATTCCTCTGAAGCCACGTTCCTGTTCGCAGCTATTTGAATTGTGCTAAAGCGCAAATGAATTCCTGCAGATTAAGGAGTTTGCCTTGCTTTTCAAATCCATCCAATGCGTCTGAAATAGAGGCCTAGAATCAATCCTATGGAAATCATTCCAACAAGAAACAACGGGTATCCATATGACAATGTTAGTTCAGGCATGTTAGGAAAATTCATTCCATAGATACTTGCCATAAGTGTCAATGGGATGAAGATGGTTGAAACAACCGCAAGGACCTGCATGACTTCGTTCATTTTATTGCTCATGCTTGAGAGGTAGATGTCTACCATAGCTGTCAGTGATTCGCGATTTGTTTCAAGAAGATCAGTAACACGAATTACATGATCGTAGAGGTCTCTGAGATAAACTTGGGTGGTTGCGTGAATTAGGTGCGCCTCATCCCTATTAAGTTGGAATACAACCTCTCTCAGAGGCCACACGTGACGACGCATGGTCATGATATTGCGTTTGACCCTGTAAATCTCATGAAGCATATCTCCTGAAGCCTCTCTGACAAGCTTATCCTCCAGTGCTTCGATTTTATCTCCCAGTTTCTCCAATACAACGAAGTAACGATCAATAACAAGGTCAAGAATCGCATACATCAAGTAGTCCGCAGTTCCGGTCCTTAGATGACTTATCGCTTGTCTGGCTCTCTTCTCGATGGGCTCGAACATATCGGAGTCTGATTCTTGGAACGTCATTACAAGTCCTTTTCCAAACACGATGCTTAGCTGTTCAGATATGAGCCGCTCTTCTTCTTTGTCAAAGCTAAAAGGTCTGACCACCAAGAAAGCACCGTTTTGAGTAATTTCGACCTTGGGCCGTTGTTAGGTTCTTACAAGGTCTTCAATGACCAGAGCGTGAATGTCAAATGTCTTTCCAATAGACTGGATTGTTTCAACATCGTGAACACCCTTTACCTGTACCCAACGAATTCCTTCCCCTTCAGTTGGAGGCACACAGTCCTTCAAGTTTACATCTTCGCGAATCTCAAGTTTCGAAGGGCTGTAATCAACGATGCGGATCTTAGCCTTGCTTAACCGCTTGTCGCCAGTATGAATAGGAGTGCCTGGAGGCAAACCTACCTTGCTCTCTTCACCATCCATTGTTCATTGACCCCTTTGCCTAGCCTGCGTCATATGGACGACAAGGTCAAATATGTTTGTTCAGGTAGTGCGCTTACGATAAATTCTACTCCTCGGTACTATACTACTAACACAGAAATACCCATTCAGCGCCTTTCAAGATAGCTACTCCAGACGATTCGATAGATAATGCAGAGCAGACCTAAAGAGGTTTGACGGCCATGGACGAAAGAAGCTTCACGCGCATCTACAAAATCGTAGTCGTTGGAAGTGGAGCCGTTGGAAAGACCTCTCTGATCCTGCGATTCACTACGGGTGCTTTTCGTGAAACATACATACAGACTCTGGGCGCGGGGTTTGCGTTCAAAAACTTGGATGTGGATAATCGATTGGTAAAGCTGCAAATCTGGGACCTTGCAGGTCAACCCCAGATGAAGACGGTTCGTAGGAACTTCTACACTGGCGCCAGCGGAATCGTTTTCATTTATGATGTAACGCGCCGTGAAACATTCGATGAGATGCTGGGCTGGAAGGCAGAAGCTGACAACCATGCCCAAGGAAGCGTATCTCTCCTTGTCGCGAATAAGACCGACATGGTGCAAGATAGAGCTGTCACAGAGGCCGAAGGAAGAGAGATCGCTGGAGAATTTGGTTGGAACTATGTTGAAACCTCAGTCAAGCTGAATGAGAACGTTGCTGATGTTTTCAAAATCATAACTCGAGAGATAATTAGATTGATTGATTGAGTTCGGATCATTACTCGGAAGAAAGATAACGTTTCATTCACAGAGTACTCCAAGCAGACTGGGAATTTGCCGGTGGACCAAATGCCTACGGAAAAAGATAGGGATCCATTTCATCTCATCATTGACAAATTGCCAATAGGCATACTGATGGTTGGAAAAAAAGGAATCATCTGTGCGAACAAGAAATTCCACAAAATATCGGCGGTGTCAGGAGACCTTCTCGGCTTAACAATCAGTGACGCTCTTCTTGGCGCTCTTCCAGGCGAGGTTGAAGCTCTTGAGAAGAAGGTGAATGCTCACCTTTCGAAGAAGTCCACGCGAACGCAAACGGTTGTTCTTCAGTGGAATGACCATAAGAGCCGTCCCCGTTTCTTCGATGTGTTTCTTCAGAAGACGGACTTCAAAGGGCAGACCGCTGTTCAGCTCGTATTCGACGATACAACATTGCTCAGGATCTCAGAAAGCGAATTGAGAGAACAACACGAAACGCTTCAGCGCTATCTGGATATCGCCGGAGCCGCGATAGTTGTCCTGGACAAGTTTGGAAAAGTCACTTTCACCAATCGCAAGGCAACCGAGATGCTCGGGTACTCGGAATCGGAGTTTATGGGCTTGGACTGGTTCGAAACGATTATTCCTCCGCGAGTTAGGCCTGAGATGTGGAGCGTATTTCAGACGATTATTGCAGGTGAGGTCGAAACAATCGAATACTACAACAATCCAGTGCTTACAAAACGTGGAGTAGAGCGGATTGTATCGTGGCGAGATACCTTCCTATCTGATAAAGATGGTAACGTTATTGGCGTGCTCAGCTCCGGAATTGATATCACGGAGAGTCAAAGGGCAGCATCAGAGCTTAAGGCTGCAGTTGAAACATCGATGTTGTATCTAGACCTGATGGGACATGACATACGCAACCAACTGCAGGCCATCACAATGAGTGCGGATTTGCTCAAGGACATGGCGCAAAGCCCTGACGGCGAGCGGCTTCTTGAGTATGTTATTAGTGCGGCTGATGCTTGTGACGCTTTGATTGACAAAGTCCATGCTACGGAAAATCTTCTCTCTGTGCCCCTTGGTGATGTTTCCTTGAAGGAAACTTTGGAGCAGACACTGGACTTGTTTCGTAGAAAGCACGGCAAAGTCAAAGTGATGGTCGATTACGGCGGACTTGATCCAATTATTCGTGCGGATCCATATCTTGAAAATCTATTGAGGGAACTTCTGGAGAATGCAATCAAGCATAACCCCAAAGAAAAGAAACGGGTATGGATCTGTATTGGACAAAGGGACGATGGATTCAAAATCGCGATTTCGGACAATGGCCCCGGAATGTCCGAGAAGATGAAACTCTCTCTCTTCGATCTAGAGAAGCGACTTGGAGGTGTTGGAGCACAACAAGTCAAGCACATTGTCGACAAGTATCGTGGTCATATTGTCGTTGTGGACCGCGTAGAAGATGAACCTAAGCAGGGCGTGGAGATTCGAGTCTGGCTGCCAAGTTCTAGGCATTAGATGAGTTCTCTGCACCTACTCTGTGCTAAATACCAGCGTCTTTACCACAACAGGAACAACAACTCCTTCGATTATGGGCTCTCCTATATCCACAAAATCACCTTCGTCAAGGGAAATCTCATCGATGGAAAGTATCTCGTTCGCGATGCCGGTTTCCCTCTTCATGACATTTCCCACACTATTACCAATGTCAGTGTCAAAACACATGAGAATTGATTTCCCAGTTCTCACAGTGTTGGGTAATGCAGCGACAACTCCCTCTGAAAACGATGTCAAATTTTCATATGAGGGTCTAACTGCGTCCTTGAACGCTAGAATCAACGGGTTCAAGCCTTCCTGAATATCGAATCTCTCAAGTGCTTTCATAATGGCTCCTCTGATTTCCTCGGAAGTTTGCTTTCCTTTTGGAATATGGGGGACGACCACAGGCAGATTGCGCAGAGGGTACGCGAGTCCCGCAGAAAGGAAAGTTGTTGAGCCACTTACCTGCAGGCTGCTCTGTCCAGCACCTATGACAGTGGCCCTAATCTTATGCTCAGGTTCGTACAGAGGCATACCGCGCTCTATCACCTTTGCTCGGATTGCATCAGCAAGTGAACGACCGAGATCATTAAACTCCCGAATTTCAGTTTCGTAGATGTACTCAGCGACACCTCCTGAGAAAGTCAGCTCGTCGATTCTCTCTGTTACATCTAGGGGTGGAGTCATCATGAGCATTCTGGCCATATCCGATTCAGGGGGCCCCTGTAAGGCCTCTACAAGAGACTCTGCGAGAGATGAAGCAAGTCTTCTCTGAGTATCAACATCAACTTTTTGCCCAATGCTGAGCTTGATTCCAAGTTGATCAGCAACCTTGCGACCGGTACCCTCAAGCCGAACAAGTGTCCCGCTGTCATCAGTTGCCAGCAACCTGCCTCCTACATTTATCGCAGCGGTCTGAGCAATTCGTCCTTCTTGGCATATTGAGATGTTGGAAGAACCGCCACCGACATCAACATTCATGATTGTAATACCGGTGTTCTCAGATCTTGATACGGCGCCGGCGCCATACGCAGCTAGTACTGCCTCGAAGTTTGGTCCTGCAGTTGCTGCCACAAACTTGCCGGTTTCTCCCGCTAAGGCTTTTACAATCTGTTCTGCGTTTTGCTTTTTAGCTGATTCGCCCGTTATGATGACTGCACCAGTGTCTACCTCTGATACCTCGATTCCCGCCGCGGCATAATCTCTAAGGAACAAATCTCTGAGAGCCACAAGGTCTATTGTGTCAGCATCGCTGAATGGTGTTAGGTGAATTGGTCCTGAGTGAAGGATCTTTCGCTCCTTGATTCTGAACTTCTCTGACCTGCTCTGCGGGTCCTTCTCAAGGAGTATACTGCTAAAAATGATGTGCGATGTTGAGGAGCCGATGTCAACCCCCACGCTTGTGAGTAGCTTTTGTGTGGTCTTGACAGACACTCTGGAATCAGCGCCTCCTTGGAACTGGCACGAAGTTCATCAGCCTTTTAGGTTTGCGATTGGAGCTATATTGACTTGCTTCATATCGATGTCTTCATAATACAATTGTCCAATAGAAACGCGACCAATTATGGACGTGTTGGAAGCGATTCGGAATCGAAGGAGCATTCGTTCCTACCTCGCCAAAGAGGTTGAAAAGGAGAAAGTAAATATCATTTTAGAGGCCGGTCGATGGGCGCCTTCAGCCTCCAATAAGCAAGCCTGGCATTTTATCGTGGTACGTGATCTTGAAGTTCGTAAGAAACTGGCAAAGGCGCATCCGCATGGTAGATGGATGGACCAATCACCAGTTGTGATTGTTGTACTGGGTGACCCAGAGAAGCATCCCAAGTATCACCTGTGCGATCCCCACAACGCAGTTCAAAATATGCTGCTTGCAGCCTACTCTCTTGGCCTTGGAACCTGTTGGATGGGCGTGAGGGATACGTCCATTGAGTCGGAATTCCGCAAGACTATGGATATACCCGAGAACTTGAGGGTTGTTTGCGCAGTTTCCGTTGGGTACAGTGATGTGGACAAGAGCAGCTCGAGACAACCGATTGAGAACATCGTATCGTGGGATAAGTATGGCAACTGACCTGCTTGCCTGACTTGCTAATGGTTAACCAACCCAACCTTAGGCGGGATGACAATATGAATGGAGAAAAAGATTTAGAAATCCTCCTCCGCTCGATGCGTCCAAAGCTCTCCGGAAGCCAGTTTGTTTTCTGTAACATCTTGCCGGACAAGCTCTCCATTCTAAAGATGGAGCCGCTATTTGTATTCAGGGAAGAAGAAGGCGCTACAATCATCATTGAGAAACAGCAAGCAGATTCAGAATCCTTGGACTACGATGATGTCTGGTCTTGGATCACACTAACGGTTCACTCCAGCCTTTCCGCAGTTGGTTTTCTCGCGGCCATCACAACCAAGCTATCTGAAAATCGCATCAGTGTGAACGTTGTATCAGCATACTTCCACGACCATCTCTTTGTGCCCCAAGAAAAGGCAAGCTTAGCGATGCGGGTGTTGAATGACCTCCAAGGACTTAGATGACCCGGATTAGCAAAATAGATATACATTGAGAGCACATTCAAGTCTGGGATTGAGGTGATAGGTTCGCATTGAGGCACGAGCTTTCGAGATTCATTCTATTCATTGTTCTTATTGTGATTCTTGTAGTCCCATGTTGCGCGCAAGCTGGTGTCACAGTGGACATCTGGCTCGATGAAGATGAGTTCTACGAGATAGCCATTGTGGCCGATGTGGGTGATATCATCGCGGGGAACTATACTGTTGTGGATGCGAACGTCAGTGCACCAATTACGCTGATAGTTATGGACTCCGAACATTTCTCGGATTGGACGAATGGTTCGGTTTACATATTCCACGTATACAGATACAGCATGTCGGGCGAATTTAGCTTTCCTGTCCCATATGCTGACACGTGGCATGTTGTGTTTTGGAATGACCCAATCAATCCAAGAGCTAAACATGTAGTAGGAAACGTCGACCACTTGATTGACATCATAACCACCACAACCACCACAAATAGTGATGCTACCCCCTACATGTGGGAGACTCTTGAGAGTCAGGTTTGGATTATCATTATTGGAGCACTGGGAGTGGTGGCGGCGGTGCTCATTGTGTTGATTTGGATTATTCGGCGGAGTGAGGATACAGAATACGTTTCGCGGTATGACCTGCCTCGGTCCGAAGGAGGCATCTTTCCATCGACAGACTTAGGTTGAATCGTCTGCCTTCTCAGCCCTCTTTCCACTTAGATACTCAATATCGATTCGGCCTATGCCCAGTTTTTGAACTGCACTATCCTTGACCTTTGCTGCAATAACCTTTGAGGGACTATCCTCTAAGCACTCTATCATGACGCGTAGTGCGTGTTTCTTTTCCACCAAATCATCAATGAATGTGACTCTTCCCTTGAACTGAACGGTAGCGAAGATATGATCACAATCACCCTGGACATACCCCTTGTCAAGAAGAGCCTGACCCCAGACAATGTTATTGGAATTTAGGATGTCTATCTTCTTGCCCTCCTTAGCACAGTGGAAGTATATGCAATGGCGTTCTCGGTCGTAGCCGTGACTCAATGTGACAAGATATGGCTCGTTGTCTGCGCACATGGCGACTGTCACGTATTGAACCGATTCGAGTATCTCAACCATCTCATTCCTTTCAGTAATCGCCCTTTCTCTTCTTCTAATTTCTCGCATTAGATACACCCCGCTCTAAGCTTGATTAGGACCTTCGCAAGGTTGGAAGTAGTCATAAAGCTCGTGGGTATTATGAATGTGTAGTTTGCAGCTTCAAGGATTGCTCAGTTCGTCGGTATTCTGGTTTCAGTTGAATCGTCACGCTATTTATGGTGTACGTGCTATGCGAGCTTTATGCGGTAGCAAGTAGTATGCAACTGTTAAAAGCAGCAGAGATTCCACAATCACAAACAGGGTCACAGTTTCCAGGAGCCACATTTTTTGAGACCTTCCTGTGTAACAGTTGTCCCGGATATAGAAAAGGTCTGAGCATATGTATCATATGAAACGAAGCGAATGCATATACGAATTCGTAGTGGCATTGGCAGCAAGAGTAACAATGCAGCTGAGTTTCTCCGATTTGGGGGACACTCAATCATGATAAGCTTCATAATACTACTTCTGTGAAAAATGAATACGATATGTTGCGGTTTGAAGTGATTCTTGATGGATATTGGAGCATCTTTCTACGCGGGTTGTCAGATACCCTTCGACCAGTTCCTTAGCATGTGTAGTGACCTAGGTATGAGCTATGTTGAGATTCAGACTGAACATCCCTACACACCTTCCGAGATGAATCGGAAACGTGTTAATGAGATCAAGGAACTTGCAGACACCTGCGGTCTCAACATCATCCTTCATGGTCCCCTGTTCGACACAAATTTGTCCAGCCTCAAGGAATGCATGAGAAGGGCATCAGTGAAGTTCATGCAGGAATGTATTGAGCTAACTAGCAAGTTGAGTTCCGATTTGCTAGTTGTACACGCTGGCTCATTTCCTGGAGACCTTCCAACTAGTCTGATGAATAAAGCCCGCGATCAACTCCATACCAGTCTCTCCGAATTAACCAAGGTCGCTATGAACTATGGGGTGACAATCGGTCTAGAGAACAAACAAAAATCTGAAGATCGAGAACTGATTTTGTATCCCGATGAGCACCTTGAGGTCGTTGAGGCATTTCGTGATCAAGGGGTTAGAGCGGTTCTAGACATTGGGCATGCTCACACTGCTAATGGCGACCTCGCGAACTATACACGCCTACTTGATGACTTGATTATCGAGTTGCACCTTCATGATAACAATGGGGTTTCTGACGACCATCTTCCTCTTGGTGCAGGAAGCATTGACTTCGAAAAATTCTTTGAGGCAGTCAGGCACATTGGCTTTACTGGCCCGGCAATTCTTGAGTTAAAGAGTAAACCCGATTTGGAATCCAGTGTTGGAATCCTCCGCAAGAATGGTATCCTACGTAAGGGATGATGGATACTACAGTTGGCTTTGCTGGCGATCAAGTCAGGATTCAAACCATCAGCGTTCAAACCTTTGAAGTTTGATCTTTCGTTTTGATGCAATATACGCTGAAGATAACTAAGGGTAACACTATGGCGAAGAATACAGCTAGAACAGCATGTAATGGGTTCGAGAATGGACCTTGTTCGATTGACGTAGTTTCGTAGTGCGACCCCCAGAATGTGACGTAATTATCATCCAGTTCAGCGATTAGGAAGTCCCATTGTATTGTTTCAGTTTCGTTTTCCACCTCGATATTTTCATAGTTCTCCGGTAGAAAACCGTGCTCCACCAAATTTGCGTTATCTCTGAAATCCATTTGGATTGCTTGATGGGTATTTCCATCCCAGCTGCGCGCAGAACCTATGCAATAGGCGAAAGTGAAGCTGTTAGCATTGGAATGAAATGTGATGTCCGCTTCAACACTAACAACTAGCGTCGAGTTGGGAGGCATTTCAAGTGAGAATAATGCGAATTGATTGCTGCCGAGCCAAAGCCATTCCGATGCGTCGAATTCATAGGTTTCCAAAAGATCTGCCCACTCAATGACAGAGAAATCGATATCTGAATCATTTATGCTAATCTCAAAAGACTTGAACTCCGTTTCCGGCGGGGGGCCATTGCTCCATTCGCTTGGGTATACGAATGCGGTGGTGAAATTTTATCCGGGAATGGTCTGCAGTAGGAACTGACAGGACACATTGATACTGTAGCGGAAGCCCTCTTCCACAACAATGTCTATATCAACGTACGCTTCCGGCATTGAAACGTTGGAACCAAAGCATAAGCCCGAACCCGTGTTCATTTGGTCAAAGACCGGAATTTCGATCACGATTGGGTCTGCTCTAGCATGAATATCTCCAACCACTATTAGAAACTGGAAGAGAAGCGCCCAGAGAGCTATTACAGCAATGCGATGCCGTTTCATCAATATCGCCCACTCTTACGAGCTGGTTATGTTCCTGCTGGCTTATCAGCGTTATTGTGTGCTGATTCACATCATTTCGCCGGGCAGGTCCAGATTCCTTCGTGTTGTCTTCGGAAACCACATCAGAATGCCAGCTCCTCTACCGGGTTGTCCAGGCACTCTGTCGTAAGCCTCGATTCTTCCGCCATACTTTTCGATAATGTGCTTGGCCTGATGAAGTCCCACACCTCCAAACCGACGTGATGTATCGAATAGTTTTGGCTTGAGCCTTGTTGAGATTCCGGGACCATTGTCTTCGATGGTTACTTCGTATCCGTTCCCACTTTCGATCATGTTAATCCAGACTTTCTTGATGTCATGAGGGTTTTTGTCAATAGCGTTGTCAATCACGTTATTGAATATGTGTTCAATGAATTTGTCAGCTTGAATGGTGGCTTCGGTTGCCCGGATGTTCGAAATGAATTTCACATTCTTGTGCATAGATGTCATCGTTTCAACGGTTTTCCGCAGGACATCATCTAGAAGCCTTGGACCAAGCGGGACAATTATCAAGTCTTCAGTCATTTTGACCTTTGTAATTATCTTTGCACACTTCTCAGCTGACTCCAAAATTTGATCCAGTTGTTCGGCTACTCCTGGTCCTCCTGCCGTATGTCTAAGAAGTGCAGCTCCACCAAGTATTGCCTGCATTTGGTTTGTGATATCGTGACCCAGTATATCGAGATATAGATTGGACCTTTCGTTGGCCGTTCGAATATTCATTTCGGCCTTCTTGCGGTTGGTTACATCAACGAAAGCTGCTTGGACCGCAGGTTCCCCTGCGTAGGTTACCTTTCCAGCTGTAAGTTCAAGCCATAGCAATTCCCCGTCCCTTCGGGTCACTCGAGCCTCGAAGTGCTCAGGAGCTGGTCGTCCTTCAAGGATATCCCTGAATCGTTGGAAAAGCGTTGCTCTATCTTCATGATACAGAACATGTTCAAGCTCGGAAGATTGCAAATTCGTAAGTTCACTAACCGAGTATCCAAGAGTTTTGGCAAGAGCTGGATTTGCAAAGGATATTCTGAATGGTTCTCCCTGCAATATGGCAATGCCTTGGAGGGCGCTATCTATTAACATGCGATATTTCTCTTCACTCTCCCTTAGAGCCATAATCGCTTCAGTCTTTTCGGTGATGTCTAGGATTTGGGACAGATATCCTTCCGGGGAACCATCCGTTTTCAAACCCAATGGTACTATGTTTGCATCGATATATGCAGTGCCTCGCCTTGATGTTTTGTATTGTCCTGCTTTTGTAACCTTGCTATAATCGAAGTCCACCTCATGCCTTACAGATTCGCCTTGACGAATCCTTTCCTTTAGCATTGAGGGAAAATTCGGGTCATCGAATAAATTGAATCCACGCAAATCGTCAAAGTTTGATACTCCCCACATCTCAAATGTTGCTCTATTGGCATCAACAAGATTGCCATCGGCATCAAACAGCTCGATGCCTATAGGTGATTGCTCAAACATCTGCCGAAACTTCTCTTCACTGGCTTTCAAGGCCTCTTCTGCTTTTCTACGCTCTGTGAGATCCGAATAGGTCACAACCATCATTTCAGGTAGTGCGCGAAATGCAGTGACCTGAAATGCATTCTTCACTTCGTCATTTTTCCGAATGACATCCTCGGTCAGCCAAGTGCTTCCATTCTTGATGACATCTTGCAGATGTCTAACAATATCAGAGCCTGGTGGATCGGGAATCACATCCTTGATCTTCTTACCGATGAAATCGCTATCATTCATGCTGAACATGTGCCTTCCAGCAGGGTTTGCTTCGGAGAGAATTAAATCGTCGTCTTCATCAAGTCGAAGAAGGTGCATTCCTAATGGGATTGATTCAAAAATGCTTCTAAATTTTGTTTCAGATTCTCTCAACGCATCCTCCGCTCGAATGCGTTCAGCTACATTTCGTGCAACGCCAATGATTCCTATTGGTTTTCCATCATCATTTCTTAGAAATGAGCGATTTACTTCCATCATAACTCGACGCCCATTCTTGTGATAGAGACCTACTCGAAGAGCATCGTTGGATTCATATT
>JAUWOA010000100.1 GCA_030612365.1 Candidatus Thorarchaeota archaeon | reverse complement strand
CGGGTTTCACTTCACCAATCTGATGGATAAGGGCTCCATCGGTTTTCTCGATTTCGATAAATGCAAGGACGACAGGTTCGGGTAGTCGTTCACCGTTTTTATCCTCATGAGTAATAGTGTAAGATGCTATAGCACCAACGGATGGTACTTCAATCCAATTGGATAGCTCAGCAAAGCACCGATCGCAGTACATTCTAGGAGGCATGAATGTGTGGTTGCACTTATCGCAATGGGTTGCCAGAAGCTTTTCCTCGTCGCGTATGGCGACGAAAAAGCGCTCGCCAGCGATACCGGCTGTATAGATGTAGTCTACCTCCATATCGCCTTCTACGTGCATAATTCTCCTCGGATCTCGGATCTTGTCGTACGCCATTGTGTTACTCCTCCTTTATTGGTTCGAAGTAGAGGATGTCGGTAACCGAACCTTCCCGCTCATTGGTAGGCTTCCACACAGCCTGAACGGGCATCCCCACATGAATCTTCTCGATATCGACATTCCCCAGCTTGTGGAGAATGCCAATTCCAGGACTTGCTCCATCTAGGTCAACAACAGCGACCAAGATAGGCGTCTTGATCCGGTTTGCGTCTGCATCCAGATAGGAAATGGAGTAAGTATTGATTTTGCCAGTACCTTTGACATAGACCCATTCATCGGTGGCACGGAAGCATTGCTCGCAGAACATGCGCGGCGGAACGAGTACTCGATCACATTGACGGCACCGTCGCCCGACAATGCGGCCGTTCTTCAGCTCCTCAAGATACTTCGTGTAGGCAATGCCTGCACTCCATGCATACTTTGCGTTGGGCCGCCCACGGAAAGTAATTGTATCTTTCGACTCAAGGTCAGCAGCTGAAAGGCGTGTTCCCCGTAAATCCTTGACCTTCTCACTCATCCGACTTATCTCTCCTTCTTTTCATTTGCATGATACATATTAGCGGCGAAACACGGTAACAGTACCCACCTGCATGAGATCTCCCCATGCTTGGGCGACGCCAGTTTCCGCTCCCGATACTTGACGCTTCCCAGCCTCATTACGCAGCTGCCAAAACATCTCACAGCACTTCATGAGTCCAGCAGCGGCTATAGGGTTTCCTACACCTAGCAGCCCACCTGAGGGGCACATGGGAAGATCACCATCTCTTTGTGTGACCCCCTCGGCAGTTAGTTTGGGCGCTTCACCCTTCTTTGCAAGTAGTAGTCCTTCCATGTGGTGCAATTCTTTGTACGTAAATGGATCGTAGGGTTCCGCAAAGTCCACCTCTTTGGGCGGATCTGTGATTTTTGCCATCTTGTAGGCCATCTTGGCCGCTTCTGCTACATACTGAGGGAAGCAGAGGTCCCTGTTGGTCCAATAGGCCGAATCCAATGACCAGCCAACGCCGTCAATCCAGACCGGCGCGTCAGTGAATTTGCGTGCAACATCCTCAGAGGTAAGGACGAGCGCTGCTGCGCCGTCGCTTGGTGGGCTTATGTCAAGGCGTTGGACAGGCCAGACCATGGTTTCCGAGTTGAGAACATCCTCCACTGTGATTTTTGCTGCCAACTGGGCGCTAGGGTGGTCGAGAGCATTACCTTTGTTCTTTACTGCGACCATGGCGATGTGTTCTTTGGGGATATTGTAGGTTTTCATGTAGCGGTTCATTTCAAGGGCGAATATCCAGACGAGGTTAGGGTTAAGGGGACGAGTAATGATTGGGTCCCAAATCGTGCGGAAGGCAGTCTGCGGATGAGGTATGCAGGGGCTCATCTTCTCCTCAGCTACGACTAGACATGTATCGAATAGACCAGAGGCTATATGCCACCAGCCTCCAATGGGAGAAAAGACTCCAGTTCCTCCGCCCACATACACTCTGGAGTACGGTTTTCTTGTAGCACCCGCACCATCCAAGAGGTTGTCAGCTTTCATATGGATTCCGTCAAATGCGTCGGGAGCAGTTCCCATCACCACACAGTCTATGTCATCCATGGTCATTCCTGCGGATTCTAGGGCCGCATTGGCTGCAAGGTAGGACAGTTCCTTGCCAGTTTCTTTCAATCGTCTTCGGAACAGAGTGATTCCCGCACCAACTACAGCAACTCGCCTTTTCACATTCATCGCTATTCTACTCCTAGTCTATAGTTCGCTGCTCAAAACAGCCACACATCCCGTTGCCGTAGGCACTCCCCGCCAACTCTGGGCCACAGCCGTTTCAGCATCCTTCACTTGTCGTTTTCCAGCCTGTCCCTGCAGTTGTAGAACGCATTCCAGAACAGACTGAAGTGCCGATGCCTCAAGCAGGTTACCAGCACCAATACGTCCTCCAGAAACATTCACTGGTAATTTGCCGTTTCTGCTGAAGTTGCCTTGTTCCGACAGCTTGCCCGCTTCTCCGTTCTCGCATAATCCTAAAGCTTCGATATGCTGCAGTTCTTTGTACGAGAACCAATCATCGACCTCGGCGAAAGCGATCTGCTTCTGCGGGTTCTTTATGCCAGCCATCTTATAGGCACGTTCGGCCGCAAGACGAGCATATTCTGCGGCACTCCAGGTGCGGGACTCAATCCAGGGTGTATCTGAACACCAGCCAACTCCCTTGAGCCACACCGGATGGTCTGACAATTGTTTGGCCTTTTCCTCTGAAGCGAGAACCATGACGATTACACCGTCTGCGAGAGGGCTGATGTCCCTGCGGGTCAGCGGATCAGAAACGAACTCGGAATTCATCACGTCATCCATTGTCATTTTTGCAGCAAAAGCAGCTGATGGATTGCTCAAAGCGTTTTGCTTGTTCTTCACAACTACAGCAGCGCACTGCTCACGCGTTGTCCCTGTTTCATGAAGGTACCTGCGCATCTCAAGGCCTGCTACGAAGTAAGGATGTACGTTGAAGGCGCGATTGTAGATCGGATCAAGGCCATGGGTGACTATGCCTGGAAACGTAAGAATATCAGAGGCCTTGCTGTGTGCCTCAATCGCAACTACATCAAAGAGCCCTGTTTCAATTTGCATTACACCGTTGATAAGCGCCAGCAGGCCATCTCCACCTATGGTACAGACTGGCCGAAGAACTGCGCCTAGCTGATCGGGCACGAACTCATCGAAAATCGAGTACCCCTCATAATAGTCTTCGGCAGCTGTGAGGAAGCTAGCAATGTCCTTTCGAGGATTCACACCGGCATCTTCGTAAGCTTTGACAGCAGCTTCAAACATCTGTTCTTTGAAGGAAATGTCCGGCGTAGTACTTTGAAAACTAGTATGTCCAACTCCAACGATGGCTACAGTCATGAGAGATCCCTTCGAAACTCGATTTCTCCGAGGTATTCCCTGGGGGAGTTCAACGCTCAACCACGGATGGGGTTTGGTCGAACTATTCCACCTCAAAAACATTGTGGACCCCAAGATCCCGGTGAAAAGATTGATTCCCGGCACACTAGAGGAAGTCCAGCTGGTTGATGTAGCACAGGACCCCCCTAATTTGCAGCTTTTTTGACCGCTCCAAGTGATTGGGATAGAAAAGAGAAAGATGAAGAGGGAGAAAAAGACGAGGGGCCACTACTCAGCCCCTCTAATTGCTTAACTCATGATATAGTCACGGTCTAGTGCGTCTATAAAGACGACTTTGAGAGAGTCAAGGAGTGCAGGCGAGTATGAGAGTAAGCGAGTCACAGTGCGACACGTCATTCATCTTACGGACCAACACGGTCAGATTTATGAATTGAATACCAAGAAGTACAAACACTCAGACAGTGGAGAGATTGAAGATGTCAAATAAGCGCAACGAAGAATCATGGGACAAGCTTGCGCCCTACTACAAATCAGCCTACATCATCTCCACTGAGAACTACCACTATAACTCATTTGGACCGGGAGATAACGAGCTTGCCATCATAGGAGATGTCCAAGGTCTTGACATACTAGAGGTTGGTTGCGGAGGCGGACAGAATGCGATTGTTTTGGCCAAACGAGGCGCAAAGTCAGTCACCGGGATTGACCAATCTGGGAACCAGCTTGAGTTTGCCAGACAACTTGCAGAGAATCAAGGAGTTCAAGTTACATTCCTCAGGAGCGATATGGAGGATATGTCAGCCATCGCTGACTCTTCATTTGACTTGGTCGTATCCTCACATGCCATGAATTACGCTTCTGACATTAACAGAGTATTCAATGAGTGTTCAAGAGTACTCAGACCAAATGGGCGAATCGTAACCTGCATGAACCATCCAACCTGGATAGTTCTTGGAGAAGCTCTTCAAGAGGATAATTTCACAAGGATTGTCAACTACTTCGATGAAACCAAACAGAAGTGGGACTGGAACAAGTACAAGGGAGACAAGATAGCAACATTCGAATCTTCTGAATGGCAACTGAATCAGATCATCAATGGACTCATTTCAGCTGGATTCTGTATAGAAAGTCTCACTGAGCCAAGGGGTTATTCATTGGAGGAAATGGAAACACTGCCCTCAGATGCCATACCGTATCGTAATTCGGATTACACGCCTGAGGAGTTCATTCGAGCAAGCACAGTAATCCCTGTTACAGTCATCATCAAAGCCATCAAGAAGGAGTAGATGCTTCGTGTAGGTGCTTTCTGACGTAGCACCCACGCAACGAAATCGCACCGGGAATATCGAATGTGCGGGGAAAGCATCCTTTTCTAGGGAGTTCGTGCATCCACAATTGGAGAGAAATTCCAAAATGACGAAGATAGTAGATGTTCTTTTAGATAGCTTCAACCACGAAGCCAAGCAAGCCAAGGTGGTCCTTGCTGCAGCTAAGTCAGCAGATATGGATTACACTCCGGGGCAAGGAATGAAGCCGCTGAAAGAGCTTGCGAACCACCTCGCACAGATTCCATCTCTTGACCACAGGATGTACTCCAGGGAGATAGAAACCGTGGAACAAGCGCAAGCTCAAGAAAAAGAGCTCTCACGAGATGACCTAGATGGGATGCTTTCCGTTTTCGACGATGGCATCGCGGCTGTGAACGCCAGATTCCGTGACATGTCTGACAAAGACCTACTTGAGAACAAACTCAAGCCATTCTACGAGACCCGGTCTGAGAAGAACTGGGCCTACTACATACCTGAGTTCATCCGTCACATCGCAATGCACAAGATGCAGCTCTGGATGTACTTGAAGCTGGCTGGCGTCAAGGTTGACATGATGACTTACTACGGAGTCCCGCCCAAGTAGAACGGCTTCATCTATCCTAAGTAGTCCATCTCGGAAGGTCTCTGAGTTCGAGGGTTTCCAGATAGGAGTCCATTGTGAACATCGTGAGCGTCTTGTCGACAGCTGGGATTCCTCTCAAGAAGTCGACAATAAACCCATTCATCTCATCGATAGATCGTGCTCGTACTTTGAGTAGTACATCGAACTCCCCGCTCAATACGTGCACATCTTGGACCAAGGGGTGATGTGCTATCTCTCGACAGAACTCTCTCTGGGAAAGAACGTCTTCTTTGCCGGGGATGCGGTATCGTATCGTTATGAGAATGATAGCTAGAACAGAGCGTCCCATCTTGGCCGGATCGAGTACTGCAGTATATTGCGTAATTACTTCCGCACTCTCTAGGGCTTTAATTCTGCTATGAACAGCTGAGATGCCCTTGCCGACCTCCTTGGCAATCTTGGCGATGCTCATCTTGCAATTTACTTGGAGCAGCTCCAATATTTTCATGTCTGTCTTATCAAGCTCTTTCGGAAGATTTCCGGTCATGGGGTACTTGCGTAGAATGAAACTGAAATATCTTCTGTTTTTCGCAGGAAAATTTTATACCCGCCTGAAACGCAGCTTGTTATGAAACAGAGAAAGCACCAATCTCACACAAATTGGAAAGTGAGCGGCGCCCAGTGCGTCAACGCCCTGAAAGGGCTGTTACCAAGGGATTGGTGCGCCTTTGTTTCTCCAACCCATCGATACACAACAACTTCCACGGAGCAAGCATGCCATGTACGACACACATCAGGGACCTGAGTTCCTACGACTCGTATTCACTACGAGCCTAGGCACAACGAAGAGTATTGAGATAGATTACGATAGCTTCAGGGAAGTTGCTAGCAACGGTTACTACTTCGATGGCTCCTCAGTCCCCGGGTATGCGGTCGTAAACTCAAGTGATTTGCTGCTTAAGCCAACATATTCTCTCCCACTTGTGCAGCCCTGGGACCCCAGCGTGGCTGTCTTGCTATGTGCGGTTCACGAGGTTTCAGGTGAGCCGCACCCTTCTGATCCAAGACTCATTCTACGAAGAGTTCTAGGTGAAGCGTCAGACGAGGGATACCATTTGGAGGTAGGGAGCGAATTGGAGTTTTTCTTGGTCACAAGGGAGGCAGCCAGTGGAATCTCGCCCATAGATCGAGGCGGCTACTTCGATGTCCTTCCATCTGATGGTGGACTTGACTTCAGAAGACGAGTTGTGAGAACATTGAGAGGGATGGGCATAGCCACGACGGCACATCATCATGAGGCTGCTGAAGGACAGCATGAGATTTGCCTGAGGCACGGACCCGCTGTGCAGATTCCAGATTCAGTGATGCTGGCCAAGTTGGCCATCGCTGAGCTCGCCCATCAGGAGGGAATGATTGCCACATTCATGCCAAAGCCCTTCGTAGGATGTAATGGAAGTGGCATGCACCTACACCAGAGCCTCTGGGATATCGACGTCGACAAGAACCTCTTCGCAACAGACGATGCGGGCGCACTCTCAGGCATGGCAGGACACTACGTCGCAGGTCTGCTCACTCACGCAGGAGCTCTTGCTGCAATCGTAGCGCCCACGATCAACTCATACAAGAGACTCACTCCTGGCTTCGAGGCACCAACACGAATCGCTTGGGGTCCACGAAACAGAAGTACCATGATCAGAGTACCACAGTTCAACGGATCCAGCATGAAAGCCCGAATCGAGTTCCGATGTCCTGACCCGTCCTGCAACCCTCACTTGGCCATAGCAGCTATCTTGGCCGCTGGACTAGATGGCGTCAGGAGATCTCTGGAGCCACCGAGTCCGACTGACGAGGACCTCTTCGAATCTGAGACCGATGTGGCAAGCCTGCCAGGGTCCCTCATTCATGCAATAGGTGAGCTGAACAGGGACTCAACGCTCAGGCGTGCCCTAGGAGACCGAGTGGTGGATACAATTGTGGATGTGCGAACCAAGGAATGGTCAGAGTACCTAGACGCTACGGGCGACCCCGGACCAAGTCACATCACAAGCTGGGAAATGGA
>JAUWOA010000155.1 GCA_030612365.1 Candidatus Thorarchaeota archaeon | reverse complement strand
TTTTCCTACTAATTCAGGAATTCCGTCACATCATCGACAGATAATCTAGGTCTAGGTTTTGGATTTGCATCTGACCATCCCACAGTTATTGCTGCAAGTAGTTTCCAAGGTTTCTTGAAATAGTCAACGATAGGTTCGCTTGTATAGAGGACATCCCCAATCCAACAGGTTCCAAGTCCAAGTGCATGAGCTTTCAATAATAGATTTTGAATTGATGCAGATACACTATGAATCTCAGTAGTCCATCCAAGCTTGTTCGTATTCCAAACCACAATGACCACTGGCGCCTTTTTCATCATTGTGCATGAGCCGTATGAAGAACCCACATCAAAGTCCAGTTTGTCAAGTTCACTTCTGCACATGTCCGTAAACTTGTCCTTAGATTCGCCAGTAAGTACAGTGAACCTCCATTGCTGACCATTTTTAGCACTGGGCGCAAATGTTGCTGCTTCGATAATTTCTCTGATGAAATCCTCTTTTACTTCAGCTTTCTTGTATGTTCTAATGCTTCTGCGCCCCTTGATAGCCTCATCAATACTTATCATGTCATTCAACACCTTCAGGAAGATGAACCAAGAAACTGCACTCCAAATCGCCTTTGAGCACTGACTTGACAACTTCCACTTCCAATGACTGACCCAAAGCCACCTCCCACGGTTGCTTGGTGAAACCTGCACTACAATAACAGAATGTAGGCGAAACTTCGACATCTCCCGCCTTGATGGATTCTCTAGCCCACGGACAGTGACAACAATAGTATCGTTTCATCATCTCGTCAGTTTCTGCAAGATACTCCTTGGTCATATACGGAATCTTTGTGTGATAGATTGTGCTACCTTTTCGCACACCGGTCAGAATATCCGGTCGGCTCTTAACGAAGTCAATCACATCGTCAGTAATCTCTTGATTGAAGAACGGTGTACCCTCGTCTCTATGTTTCTCTAATTGAGCGATCGCCTTCGCTCTCCTTCTTTTTGGGTACTCATCGATGTTTTTGACCTTGAGGTATTCGTTTCTCTTCTCGAGATGGTACTCCTTTGGTATTCCATGGGCAACTTCAGATAGGACTTTCTTGCACGTTTCAGCGTCAACCACCGCTTCCAGCTTATCCACTACAGTTCGTGTGATTTTGGGTTTCTGAGATGGCGGCAAACCCAGTGGCGGCAGTTCAATTCCATTGAAGACTTCATCCCGTTTCTCTTCGCCAGCGATATCACCCAGCTTCTCATAGAGTACGTCTATGACATCGCCTCCGTCGATTAACCCAAGAAACGACACGTAGATGTCATCATTTTTCACAAAGAGCCCATATCGAGTCAACGCAACAAAGTTGTCGTATGTATTCGTTCCTTCTTTGATTAGCACGGTCGAGAACTTCGCTACCTCTTCAGATGTCGCTGATTCGAGCGTTTTTGGTTGGTCAAGGCCTTTCAGAAAGTCTTCGAACCTCTACACGATTGAAATCGACTGCATAGTCTGATCTTCAGAACCTTTTCGTTCTTTGAGAAATCCACGAAATCCTTCTCTGTCCAACTGTTTCACCTTCCAACTAAGCCTGCTTGCACCTTATTTATCCTAATCAAGACAAAGGTCAGAGCAAGTGTGGGCATATCGGAACAAAGATTTCCAGATTGAGATATTTTTTGCATCCATGCCGGTATTACTAGGAGTTTTAGTACGCAACTCAGACACGCATTAGTGGTGGAAAGCCATTTGAGAGCAATAGAGAATAAGGTCAAGCGTGGTCTCCGTGAGAAGGGCATTCCATGTCAATCGGTCTTCAGAATGCCAGACATGGAGGATTACAGAGTACTACTCTCTTTCAATTCAAAGGACAGTCTACGTCTAACAACCATGAAAATAGGGAAGGCACTCAACACTCTTGGTATTGGGGAGTTCAAAGTGCCTGCAGACTTTCAAAGACTGAGCGCATCATTCCTACACCTTGAGGTTGCGCTTGGGGCACGTACAGAACGTCCAATTACGCCAACTGCATGCTAGATGACTTCCATAGCAGTGAAATAGCACCAGTTTTCAGGATGCATTGGTGAAGCGAAGTCATGGATCTTGGATTGAAGAACAAGACTATTCTTGTAACCGCTGCTTCTCGTGGTCTTGGCTACGGGGCCGCTAAGGCACTTGTTGAAGAAGGCGTCAAAGTCATAATTTGCGGGCGAACCGAAGAATCTCTAAAGACCGCCATTGCATCCTTGGGTCCCAATTCGCAATACTTCGTGGCTGATGTTTCCAAATCAGGAGATATCACAGAGTTGATTGGTCATGTGAAACAAATCACTTCAAAGCTAGATGGTCTATTTGTAAACGCTGGCGGTCCTCCTCCCGGGACCTTTTCGGACGTATCTGATGAACATTGGAAATCAGCGTTCGAGCTCACTTTGATGAGCTCTGTCAGACTGACTCGGGAAGCTCTCCCGCTTCTACGAAACTCAGATTCACCGTCCATTCTATACAGCACCTCAATTTCAGTTAAGGAACCAATCCAGAATCTATTACTCTCAAATGCAATACGTCCTGCAGTTGTTGGCATGATGCGCACAATATCCGATGAAATAGGACCTGAAGGTATCCGTGTCAATGCAATCTGTCCAGGTTATGTCTACACCAAGCGTGTAGACGAGATTCTGGCTAAGTCTAAGGAAGGAAGTTCTTCCGCGAAGGATGCAATCGAAGCAAGAATTCCTCTCAAGCGGATGGGCACTCCGGAGGAGTTCGGAGCAGTTTGTGCGTTTCTACTCAGTCCAATGGCTAGCTATGTGCACGGAGCGCTACTACTAGTCGATGGTGGACTCTATAGAGGCATGATGTAACTTGATTACAGGCTGAGGCCAAAATCGGTCGGGTCACCTTGGCCAAGAATCAATAGGGCTTTCTTTGCGTAATTACAGACCTGTTCATCAGGATCATTTAGCAGTGTTTCTAAACTTGCAGCTGCTGGTGGGTAGGGCGATACACCCATGGCCCAAGCCGCACTTCGTCTAACATCAGTTTCAGATGATGTCAGCAGCTCTGCAATTGCTCTGAGAATTATTTCGGACCGTTTCTCAACCAGCAGACGAATCATCCTGACTTGCTCATCTGGAACTGTGCTTCGCATTACGTCAGCCAATCCCTGCAATGCATGTGAGTCATTCATGTCTCTCAACCCTCGAATCGCCCAGTCGCGGACTAATTCGTCAGCATCTTCCAGTGCAGCCAGTAGACAATTTACAGAATCTGGAGCACCAATGGTGCTAAGTGCCCATGCACCCGACTGACGAATCTCAACCTCAGAATCGCCGAGAAGTGCACAGAGAGCTCCAATACTTTCGCTATCTTCTATCTTCGTCAGAGCATACACTGCCTCCTTGCGGAGATTCACATCCTCCAACGAGTTTCTAGCCATGTACCTCAGCACTCTACCATATCTCTTGGAATCAGTGCTTGCGAGAATATGAACTGCCCATTTTCTCGCTTGAAACTCCCCATCCTTGTCATTGAGAATCTGTAAGACCTGATCATTAAGTGAGTCCACTCTGGTCCTGTAGCCTGCTTGAAGCCCCTGTAAACGCACTTTCGGGTCTTGGTCAACAATAGCCAGTTCAACTACCATAGTGGCTAACTTGTCATTCAAGAGGTCAATCAAATCAATTATCCGATATCTTATGTCAGATTTAGTACCACCTTTCTTCTCTGTGAAGACATTGGCAAGGAACTCTTCAAACGCCTCCGGGTGCATGTTCATGTACTTTGCAATTTCGCGACGCTTGGTCGGGTCGTAGTCATCCCCTAGGAGTCTTAGCACTGCAGTCACAATCCTATCAGTAGTGATGCGCTCTTGTTACTTCATCCCTCAAAGCATGTCAGTATATCTTGAATGCATCGGCATGTGGCTGTTTCCATTGCTTCTTGTTTGAATCGAATTTCAAGACCGTATAATACGCCGCCATCTGCAAAGCAATTGCATTTGGTATAGTCTGTGCAAGTGATGTCAACAGCTCTAGCTCATCGTCAACGTAGAGATGATATGCTTGCATTTTGAGAGTCTTCGTAAGGACATTCATATATGATGCATCGTCAGGAGTGACTGGACTGTCAGAAACCAGCACTGCGCGATCATT
>JAUWOA010000154.1 GCA_030612365.1 Candidatus Thorarchaeota archaeon | reverse complement strand
TCTATTTCGTTCTGGTAAATTCCCAAGACCCACTGAACAGTAATCAACAGTGGAGCTTTTATACTCAAATGTGGACAAAAAGGTGTCGCCGCTAGTTGGTCGGAGACTCTAAACGCCTGTGGAGAGGATGTAAGACCCCAGCTTGCTGAGGCGGCCTTGATGAATCAGGAACCGAACACCATTAGGAGGATGTCCTAGTTGGGTAAGTTTCGGGCAACGGCGCTGTTGACATATAATCCAGAGAGATGTGCCATTTCGGTTCACATCTCGTAGAAGTACTTGCCTTTCGAGTAGATGACTTCGTCGCCTGCGGTGATCTCGCCTTCCATCATGGACTTGATCATGTCGACATGTACCGCACTTTCATTCACACCATTGCAATTCTTGTATGCCCTGCCAAGGGCACAGTGGATCGTGTCACCGATTTTCTCGTCGAGGAGCATATTGAGTGTGTACCTCTTGATTCCCCGATTGGTGCCTATGGCCATCTCACCGAGACGTCGAGACCCTTCATCTATCTCAATAATCTCCTTCAGAGTCCTCTCTTCCTTCTCCGCAGAGTAGTCGACAACTTCGCCTTTCTCAAACTTCAACCTGACGCCCTCAATGATCTTGCCCTGCTGCATGAACGGGATGTCAAAGTAGATGTGCCCCTCAACAGAATTCTCGATGGGTGCAGTGAACACCTCGCCGCTGGGCATGTTATGTTTCCCATCCGACGCAATCCAGATTCGTCCCTCTGTTTTGGCGTAGAGGTCGGTTTCTGGGCCCACGAATCTGATGTCCTTGTGTTTCTCAAGGTGTTCCTTCATCAGGTACATGCTTTTGCTCTCTTCCTTCCAATCTATGAGAGTGGCTCCATAGACAAAGTCCTGGTACTCGTTCATGCTCATGCCGGCTTGTTGAGCAAGGGTTCTGCAGGGATGCACTGTGCCACACCAGCGCTTGCTGAGCCTGATGTCAAGTATCTCTTGATCGGTCTTTGACTTAATCACCATGCGCTTCGGGTCCACTCCAGCAAGAGCCTTGGTGTTCATGGGGGCGCCAAGAGAAATGTACACGTCTGCCTGCTCTATGAGCGCTTTCATATGCTTAGGGAATACCTGAAGCGTTTCATTGTTCGCGCCGTCGTAGAAAGCCCGGGATATCTCCTCACTAGCCATCAAGGTGACCGTAGACCCACCCGCCTTTGCTACTTCCTTTTGTACTGCGACAGCAAGGTCATGAGATTCCGGGGTGGCACGGATGATGACCATGTCACCTTTCTTGACCTCTGTACTCCATTCGACCAAAATTCTCGCGTGATGTTCAACTCTTGGATCCATCGTACATCAACCTGAACTTGCTCACACTGCACGCTCAACATATAGGTTGTGTATCGAGTATCAGACTTCTTTCCAAGCGTGTACTGACCATGGCTTCAAGCCCATTTAATAGTGGGTAGTGCGGCACATGCGTCTGAGCGATGATAGCTGCGACACTTATCCTCATAATCTTTATCGTCACGCTTATCGTGATAATTTCAGAGAAGGTCAATGAAACCGCTACTGTGTTATTTGGCATGAGTTTGGCGGGAGTAGTTCTCTTTTTTGAAGGAATAGAATTTCCAGATATGTTGCAGCTAATCCAATGGGATGCGATAATTTTTGTAACAGCTATGATGATAGTCGTTTCGGTGGCTGGCTCGTCAGGTA
Organism: Candidatus Thorarchaeota archaeon; assembly: GCA_030612365.1. GTDB lineage: Archaea > Asgardarchaeota > Thorarchaeia > Thorarchaeales > Thorarchaeaceae > WTCK01. The sequence goes on along the minus strand of JAUWOA010000154.1, from coordinate 2,530 downwards.
TGTTTCGCTACATTGCTCTCTTGTTGGTGAGAGGCACAAAAGGCGACCCAAGGCAAGTGTTCCTTGCATTCATGAACTTGGTCTTCGTGCTCTCTTTTGTCTTCGATCCATTGCCGACGATGCTCGTAATGGGCTCCTTCACCATTGAGGTATGTCAGGCTCTTGACATTGATTTCAGACCAATCCTTATTTCCGAGGTCATCGTTGCAAATTTCGCCTCGATACCCTCCGTCGTTGGCTCTGTGCCTAATCTGGTGATTGTAGTATTAGCTGGCATCGATGTCGGGCTCATGTTCATAGCCCTGCTTCCCCTAGCAATCATTATGCATGTTGTGACCGTCTGGTACCTATTGAGATATTACAAGGAGAAGCTTGTAGAGGGAGAGGGCAGCGATGTTAATCTCCTCATGATGATCAAACCAGATACGATGATAAAATCGCGTCATGATTTCTATCTCTCCATTTTCGCTCTGGCAATCTTGGTTCTGGGTTTTACCCTGGGTCCAGGTGTGCGCCTTGAGGCTAGCTTGATTGCCATGCTCGTCGCTTCGGGTATGCTCATCTTTTCTCACGAACGGGCAAAGGACCTTCTACTACGCTTGTCGTGGGATACTGTATTCTTCCTCATTGGACTCTTTGGCTTGATTGTGGCATTGGAACAGACTGGCCTGATTACTTTGCTTGTTGATGGCTTTGGCGGAGTTATTGGCGATAACCCGTTCCTTGCAATCCTTGCTTTAATTTGGATTCCCGGTTTGGCTCTCTCTATTATCGATAACATCCCGGTGGCGGCGCTTCTTTCACCTCTTGCGGTGAGATTTGCAGGCGGCAGCCAAGCAGTCCCGTTGTCATTGTTGATCGGTGCGAATGTTGGTGGGTACATTATCCCATTCGGTGATGCACCGAATATGATTGCTGTGAACCTAGCGGCCGAGAAGGGAAAGCCAATCAGTTTCCGAGAGTTCACGCGTATTGCATTTCCATTGGGATTGCTGCACCTTGTAATGGGAACAATCTACATGTTCGCGCTTGTATTCGTTCTGGCTTGATTCTCAATCAAATTTGACCTTGGTGAAGTAGACGGGGTCGTTTTTCGAGTATGAGAAACCCATTTCTTCGTAGAGCAGTTGCGCGGGCTGATTTCCTTCGAAGAAATGCAGGGCCACAATTGGAACTTCATTGAGTAGTTCATCAGCAACGGCACGGATACATGATGACGCAAGACCCCTTCTTCTGAAATCGGGAAGCGTGGCGACATTGCCAATCTCAGCACCGAATCGAGTTACATAATGGACTCCTGCCACGCAGACTATGTTCTCCTTTACATCGCGAATGCCATAGAAGGGGTCGAGCCCAAGAACGCTTGGTGTCCAAGCAGGTATTCCACAGTTGATGTAGAGTCTCCGCAGATCATCTGCATCTAGCGGAAAGAGTTTTTCTGGCGAGACATCTCCCCATTCGCTCAGACTCGATGAATTATCCGCGATCATCTGACGTTCGCGAATCGGTATCACATCAGCACACACCGTGCTTAGAATCTTCAGTTGATCTTCGGTGCAAATGATTACCAGAGATTGTCCTCGTATCTGGTCATCGAAATCGCGCAGAAGTGTATGCAAGCTGGCAGAGTTCTCTGCCCAGAACGCTCCCGCAAGGAAGTCAAGGTCATGGTACAGAGAGAATGCAGCCGTTGTCTTTCCATTCTGTTTCAGAATGCGTATATCGCACCAAGGCTTGAGCTGCGTACAGTCGGCAATCATGGTGATGTTGGCAAGCGGCTCCGCAGTCAAAATGCCTAGGAGCTCATCTACATTGCTCTCGTCCAAGTCTTCAATCAAGTCCGTCTATCACCGCACTGTTCTATCTCAAGGGTATCTGAAAACTGTTTATGCCTCATGAATCGGGTTGTCTACAGCTCCTGCGAGGCTGCAAAGTTATTAGGCTTCGTTGCATAAGATACATGCAAGTAGGGGGATAACAAACTGAATTTGAAACATATCATAGCGCTGCTTTTCATATCACTACCGATTGCAGTCTTTTTGTTCATGATGCAAACTGCCTCTGTCCATGAGAGCCTATCGTTTGTACTGGTGCTTGTGATTTGGCCAATGCTGGTTTGCCTTGGGTTATACTTTGCATCTCGCTATCACACCATGAGGACTACTCCTGTCACTTGGAACCTGCATAGCCGACCCATAGACACATCCATTGCACACAGAGTAATCAGGGACATGACAACAAAGGAAGAGGCAGTGATTGATGGTCCTCATCCTACATCATTCAAAGAGGCCATGCAAGACGAAGAGGTCTGGGTATTCAGCCAAATCAGTCGAGATTCCAAGTGGATTATCACTGATGATCGCGGGAACGACATCAGCAACAAGCCCTTGAGCTTCTTCGATGGTGTTGCCCGGATAGAGGTCCTTGACGAGTAGTGGGAACAAGGTGGAGTGACTCGTTCGTCAAAAAACCGACAATCGAAGCACACAAGTCCTCGCAGTTAATGTTAAGTAGCGGTGTGTATCGCAAC
>JAUWOA010000066.1 GCA_030612365.1 Candidatus Thorarchaeota archaeon | reverse complement strand
ATCTTGATTGAAGCGGGGATATCTGCAGGATGTAGAGTTGTTGAAGCAGGAACTGGATCTGGTGCACTCACGTACATACTGTCCAAAGCTGTGGGTCCGCAAGGTCATATCTACACATACGAAGCCCGAGAGAATCATTACATCCAAGCAGAGAAGAATTTGAAGCGCCACAACGTGTTAGAAAACGTGACTATGCATTTGAAGGACATCATCGAAGGTATCGAAGAGAAGGCGGTTGACGCGGTGGTCTTGGATCTAGCAACCCCTTGGTTGGTTGTTGACGCGGCTCACAATGCGCTTAAGCCAAGTCACTATCTTGTTAGCTATAGCCCCACAATCGAACAGGTTATGAAGACCTGCAAGGCTATGGGCGAGAGCAGACAATGGGGAATGATTAGAACTTTGGAAGTACTTGAGCGAGAAATCATGGTGCGTGAGAATAAGACGCGTCCAACGACGTGGATGATTGCACATACGGGGTACATGACCTTCGCCAGAACCCTTGCCGATTCCACTTGAGAATGCTGCAGGGCCCCATGATTAACCTTATAACAAAATTGTGTTAATTGTTGATTGTTGTTGACGACGCTGGTGGCATACCTTGGTTTACCAACATAAGAGCAAAACCTATGCAAAGAAGACCAAAGACATCTTGGCCGAAAAAGTCACAGATTCGAAGAAAACAGAATACGACGAGATTGAGGTGTCGGAATCAGAGCAGACTAGGCCTTCGCTACGTGACGTGATTCAGAAGGAGCGTGACCAGAAAGCGCTTCCAGGAGATAGTGAGGAGATCTCTACTGATGCTGAAGAGGAAGTTGATGCGGCCACCAATTCAATGATTGCAGAGGATTGTCCGGACTACTCGTCAACTCAAGAGATTCATTTTGAATCCAAGGAAGCAAAGGAAACCTTCGAGAAGAAGAAGAAACGCCACTACCTCGAGTCTAGAGAGGAACATGAAAAGTAGAGGGAAATCACGTGTCCAAAGACTATGAGATCGTAGGGCTTCGGGAAGAAATCAAGGAGCTCAGAAAGACTGTAATGATGATTCATGAAACTATGAACGAACTCGCCTCGAAACTGAAAGAAACGCCGCTAGGAAAGACAATGCCCACGGATGCGAATCAATACAACGTTTTCGCGAATCAGGAGAGCTGCATTGCACGAGATGTAGCCTGGGAGAGGTTGGTTGACCTGATTCAACGTACAGATTCAGGATTTACAGCTGCTGAACTTGCCAGACAATGGGGGAAATCCAGGTCAAGGACCAGCGAGGTGTTGAACCAGCTGGTCGAAGAGGGAAGATTAGCCAAGTTCAGAGATGGTCGAAGCATTAGGTTTAGGCCAGCTGAATAGCAGAATTTGATCTAGCAGGTCGGATTCGGCTGAGTCGATGCGTGACCCCCTCTTCTGAGTCACATTTCTTGAGTCCTGCTTAGGTACTCTTAATAGATGCAGATATCTTGGACAAGGGGAAAGCTGTTTTCCTGAAGGTGCTCTCTTTGAGTAACACGCGTCCAAAAGAAGAAGGCCTGACAGATAATGTGACCGTCCATACCAGCAGGTTGTACGAGCTAAATATCCTGGCACAAGATGGCGTCAAAGAGTTCGCACTTACTGATATCGATGATAAGGAAACTCTCGAAAGAAAGCGAATCCTCATGCACGATGCATTCACCGAGCTCTACGACGAGATAGCAAAGTTCAGCGAGCAGATGATGAGTGATGATTTTGAAATAGCGTACCTAAGAGAACGATATCGTGCTGCAGAGGGAGAAGCAAAAGAGCAAATCAGGGAAGCACTCGAGGACATTACGGCAAAGCATCAGAGCAACCTGGGGAATGTATGGATGGCTAAGGTCATGGCATGGCTCCATCAGGCAGGTGCTGCAAGTGGACCGTTTGTTGAACAAGAGAGCGAGGAAAAGGCAAAGGAATCATCGCGCTACTTAGCCGCTGTCTACACAATGCTTGAGAAACCGTTCTCAGCAATCCCATCAAAGGTGGATGGCACCCAGAAACTCAGGAGAGTGGCGCTGGGTCACAAGGCGTACAGTCTTGTACAAGAAGCTGGAGATGCAGGAGAGAAGGAACTTGCGGAGCTCCGTGGTAAGAATAAAGCCGCGGAAGCAGAATTCTATGATGAATTCCTCAACGATTTGATTGGACAAGAGAGTACATTCAGACAAGCTTTCAATCCGTTCGACGAGCTAATTTGGAGGGACATTCTTAGCTCCTTCATCTTCGAGCAAGCTACTGATCTGTACAACGAAGCAATTCCACATTACAAAAAGAGCAAAGCAGTTAGCAAGCAGAAGTTGTCCAGCCTAGATGCGTGGAAATCTAATACTGCAGGCCTTAGCGAGGTATACCTAGCTATGACCTACAATGATATTGCCGACGCTCAGATGAGAGCTGGAAATCTCGAAGACGCAGCCAAGCTCTACACTTCCGCGTCGGATGCGTTTGGTCGGGCCGAGAAGTGTTTTGGACGGGTCGTTTCTTTGCAGCCCAATGCAGCACAGTCTCGCAACGACAAGGACCACAAGAAGGCTCAAGCTTATTTCTGCGAGACAGAAACCGCATCCATGGACCTATCACAATTGCTGGTAGTTAACAACAAGAAAGAGGCGATAGCAGTCCTCAAGGATATACTCAAGGATTTGAAGAAGGCAGAAAAGCTCTCGAGAACGAGAGAACTGACGGGCGCCATAACCGAGAACCTGAAGACTTTCTTATTCGTGAAAGACCTCCTCAAGCAGTCTGACAACATCCAAAGCATCAAGAGCCAGATCGATTTCGCCAAGGACCTGCGTAAGACTGGGCTCATCAGGGATGTGAATAAGGCGCTGGACGAGGCTCTGGAGCACATGGGCACCAACCCTGCGGAGTCCTTGGAGGCGATTCGTGAAGGACTGGATAGTCTTGGGATACTGTTGAGCGTTGAACCGGAAGATGAAGAAGTGGGCAATCTAAGGAATAAGACCCTCGCAATCCTCAACAATGTGAAATACGTCATCCAGTTCCAGCTGAGCTCGCAGCTTCAGCAGGGCGTTAAGTTCATCATGTCGCGAATCTTGGAGAATCTTCACGCTGCGGAGGCTGCATCATATTACAAAGTAATTGGAGAGATGGAAACAGCTGAAGAATTGATGGACCTTGGCAGGCTCGCCTTGGCTACTGCATTCGCATCCGAAGCTCAAGTATTTGCAAAGCATTCCGAGCAGGGGGCTTTTAGGGCTCAGGTTGAGAGAAATAGTGCCATCATCAAACTTGATGATGAACTTGCTGAATTCGAGGATGAAGATGGCCTTGATGAGGTCATTAAAGCCCACGATAGCACTCTCCTAAAAATCAAGCAGGCAGTAGTTTCATTCACGTCCGCCGCAAACGAGCTTGCCAGTGTGAAGCTAGAATCGATTCGTCAGAAGAACAATGTCGATGGGCAGGTCAAGCAACTTCAAGGCGTTGTGATGAAGTTCAGGGGAGACCTGTTGCGCATGGAGGGAGCAAAGAGCGACTTCTTGGCGGAGTACCTGTATAGAAAGGGAGAGAAGACCAAGGCAAAGAAGCACTACTCCAATGCAAGTGATCAGCTTAGAGAGGCAGTGGGCAATTACAATTATGCCGCACGAGTATTCCAGCAGGCTGGTGATACTCAAGCGGCACAGAATGTCGAAACAAAGGCAAAGACCACTGATCTTTTGGCGAGGGGTGTATGGGACAATAAGCAAAGGCTCAGGCGGGATCAGGACCCGATGTTCAAACAAGATGCAGAGCTCGCTATCTTGTATCTGGGCGGCGCAGGACAGTAATGGTGATTTCACGCGTATCGTTAGGGTATGTAACAGCTGCAGAAAACCTGTACGAAGCTGGACATCTCTTAGATGAATAGTGAATCGAAGACCCTTTTTTGCAGGTGTTAATATACTCCAGAGAGGGACCTGTACATGTAGTGTCAGTCCAGGACGAGAACCAAGTCCAATGATGACTCTACCGTCACCGTCAGTAGGCCGGGGACGCAAAATGCCCGTGGAGAGGACGTAAGACTTTCAGTTAATTCTTCAGAATTAACAAAAAGCAACCTCGATGAAGCAGGAACCGAACATCAATTCGGGACCATGATGTCCAGGATTGTCTAGGTGTCGGGCAACGGCACAGGATAGTTGGTTCGAGCAGCCCCTGACATTGTGGACACGGTGTGAATTCGTTTGGTCACAAATGGCTTGAAGGGTATGCCATCGCCATGGTAAAACTTGCTGAACCATTCGACATAGTGAAGCCTTAACGTATGCATGAAAGCCAATAGACCTTCGAGCATGCCAACAATCATTGTTCCGACAATCGCACCCAGTAGAGGTAGATGGGGCGCAACCGCGTGTCCATCGTGCATGAAGAACTCGGGAATTATCACAATTCCGAATAGGGTGAGTGCTGGGAACGGGATATCGATTATTCCAGGAAGTAGATTGAAGAAGACTCCGCTGAGGATAACGTGAACGGTGTTCAAAGCGAAAATCCGGGCGTAACTCACAGTGTGGCTAACCATCCCGAGGGAGTACTCCATGAACTCTACCAAACCATTAACCCCCGACAACAAGGAAGCCGCGCCCATTATGACTAGAGGAAGGAATAGAGCAACTATGGTGAACATCATAGGAGTGATAGGCAGTGGAGGATAGATCCCGTTATCTCCTGAGCCGAGACCTATTCCGACAAATGGTATCCAGAGATTTACATGGCCAGTTGAACTGAACCACTGATTGATGTTATTGTAGCTGACGGAGAGAAGTAGGTTGATGAATCCGAGATAGAGCCACAGAAAGGAGAATGGCACAATAGCCCGTCGGAAATCGCGGTGATGCAATCTGTTGTATAGGTTCAATACGATTCCCAAGGAAATTTGAACGACACCAACTTCAATGGAGAGCTTGAGCATGTGAGCTTGCCGCCAGGGATTAGGATCTCCATTCTCAAGAGTTTGAGCGAAGATAGGCCAAAGTGGCTCGATTACAGTATGTGAACCAAAGAAACTCCCGAAGAGGAATCCGCTAAACATCGAGCATATGCCCATCATAATCAGGCCTGTTGCACCTGCTTGCAGGTACCCGAGCATATCCCCCCATTCCTCGCCCTTCTGTTTGCCCCTCCAAGCCGCCAGCCCTATCAACAGAATCAAGAAGCCCTGGCCCACATCTGCGAAGATGAGCCCAAATATCAGAGGAAAGGTGAAGAACAGAATTATTGTTGGGTCCAAGTCATGCCTGGACGGGGTGCCATAAGCCTTGACTATCTCTTCTGCAGGTTCCATTATTTTGGGGTTGAGAAGGCATGTTGGTGACTCCAGTTCCGCGAAGTCAGGATGCTCGAAGGATATCTGTACAGTTTCATCTGTCCTCTCACGAAGAAGGGTAGTAAGGCGTTTTTCTGAGCCTGCAGGAATCCAGCCCCAAACCTTCACGGACTGTGAAGTGTAGACAAGGTAATTCTTGACGCCGATTCGGCTCTTCTCTACATCGAGGGCTTCCCAAGCTGCTGAGATCTTCATTTGCCATTCTTTCGCTATGAACTCCTTGCGTTTGCGGAGTCTCCTAAGCTCCGCTTCAAGCTCACCAATCCTACGAATAGAGTGGGCCGCTATCTCCTCAGGGCGTCCCGACACATCCTCGAAGACATCCACCTCTTCAAAACCCATGGCGGAGAGTATCCTCTGAACGGTTCCCTTGTTCTCGAGTCCCACACTAACGCTGATAACTGAAACCCCTCTCTCAAGGGGACGTGACCTGAATGCGAAGGCGTTCTCGGTGACCTCTCTCAAACTCCACTTGAGCAATGATAATCTTCCCGAAGGGACTATTCCAGCGGTTGTAAACGTGTACTCTGTGGTTCCTATGAGACTCATGTCAAGACCAAGTGGTCTGAGTGACTCCGCAACGTCTCTTATGCTCATATGCCGTTCAATCTCGGCCACATCAGTGGCTGCATGTTCGTCGTATTCCAGAACTTCAGTTTCGACTGCGTTCAAGACCCTTAGGGCGAAGTCAAGTGACTTTTCGAGGGTTGAATCGTCAATCTCAATGCGTTGTCCACGGCTCTTCCTCAGGTCTATGCCAAGCAAATCAACTACCTTAGAGAGTCTCTCAAGAGCATCAAGAACGTCTTCTTCTATTTTTGATTTCTTTACTTCAATGAACTCAGCTTGAAGCCGCACATCGATAAATTCGAACTGACTGAATTGCCCCAAGGCTAGAATGACCTGTCTCTCGAGATCACGATGAGAAACAACTTTGGCAACTAGTGTGCTCTCAGGGCGCATATTCAACATCACCGTCAGTAAGGGTCGTAGAAGAACGACCAGTTCAATTCAGACACCTTGAATCTCAAGGCTTGTCCTCCTGAAATAAACGTTGCGACTTATGGAACCGCTTCAAAGGTTAACCACTCATTATCCACATCCATGACCACGCGAATGAACCGCAAACATCATTTATGCCAGCGCAGGCTAATGTTTATCTTGAGGTCCAGTTAGGGACCTCTGATATAGCGCGTTACGAGGAAAGACTTCATGTCCAAGGTTCAATATATCGATCTGATTCGCAAGGCAGAAGAAACAGCGGAGGACAGAATTCGCGCCGCGGAGGACAGCGCAAGGGAGATTCGGAAGCAGACTAAGATTGCTATCGAGAAGATAATGAAGGCCAGTGAAGCCAAGGGTAAGAAGGCGGCTAAAGTCCGGCTAGACGAGAACGAAACAAAGAGAGCTGCCAGGGAACGCAAATTCCAGAAAAAGGTTGATGGAATAATCTCTCAATTACAGGAAGCCTCAGAAGATAGAAAGCCTGTTGCAGTGCGTGCGGCGGTAGAAATGATACTTGGAGGGGAATGAAGATATGAGCGGTGTTCAATCTATCATCGAGATGATTGAGGCAAGGGTGACCGAAAAAGTAGACACCATAGTTAGAGATGCAAGGAAACTGAGTGAAACAAAGCTTCTGGATGCAAAGAAGAAAGGCAAGGCCAAGAGGGCTGCAATGATGGTTGAAGCTGAGATTCAGTCTCGAGCAGATACTGTGAAGCGAGATGCCAACGCAAGATTGGCGGCAAGGCACAGAATCCTAGAAGCCAAAGAAGCCTTGATGATTGAGGTCCTAGAATTGGCGATTGAATCTCTGAAGAAAAAGCACAAGACAAAAGGCTATGCTGACATGATGGTTAATCTTGCCATTGAAGGCGGCTCAGCACTTGCTGTTGAGGAAGTTGAGTTGATACTACCCAGGGGTCAAAGCCCGCGGCTGGACCTCACAAAGATAAGCCAGGAGATTACAAAGCTTACAAGAATCAAGACCGGAGTTTCCCTGTCAAAGGAACAAATCAGCTCCGCCGGAGGAGTCAGGGTCAAAAGCAAAGATGGTACGAAATGGGTGGATAATACTTTCGAGGGTCGCAGAGATCGGATGATGAGCGAGATGAGGAAGATGATTTCAACTATTCTTTTTGAAAACATTAGCACGTCAATTTAGTATCCAGGATGGTGTGTGTGACTGGAAATTGATGATGCATCTTCGGGGGGATTTCATCCAATCAGTGATGGAATGTAGCCTACCAGCATAAAGGCGATGACAAAACCGTAGATTGCGACTGCTTCGATAAACACCACATACAAAACAGTCTTACCAAAAAGCTCCGGTCTCTCAGTGATTGCCCCAAGAGCTGCTGCAGATGTCGTCGCCATCCCCAGCGCCGCGCCAACCCCAGCAGTACCCATGGTAATCGCCGCAGCCAACGCAAGACCAATAATTCCCAGAGTAGAATCTGTTGTTTGCAGCAAACTGAAGCCACGGCCCGGTACGATACTCAATGCGCTGACAGCATACATCTCCTTAACAAGAGCCGCAAGTACTGACATAGATAGAAACAGGACTAGGACACTGGTGACTAGTAGGGCAAGACTGGTTTTCAGGGAATAGATCTTCATTGTTAGATTCCTCCAATTATCACCATATGGTAATCATCTGTCTTATGATTGAGGCAGGCACTCCTTTCTCGATTCCTACTGCAATGGATATCAAGTTTCGCATCTCAAGATACTTGAGGTTGAAGAACCCAATCACAGTACCAAGATGGAATGGGAAGCCAGTAAGTTGCTTTTTAATCTGTTGTGCAATGTAGTCTTCCACGTCCAGCTCCATTTTGGTTAAGTCTTGGGTATCGGTATATATCCGCCTAAGCCTAGTAGCCATCTCGGCATGTTTGGTTTTCCTGAGTTGCATCAACACCCCGCTCCAAGAGTCACGTTGGCGTATCGCGTCCCCGAATGCCTGTGAATCCTCGGTGAATCGTACTATTGATGCATTGATCATACGTCGGTTGAAATCCAGAATCAATGCACGCAACATCATGATAGCGTTGCGCAAGTCTACACGTGCTTCAAGAAGCTGAATTATCCTCTGCCTATCTTCATCGGAGAATTCTTCTAGTGAATCCATAATCTTTCGCAGATACCACTCCTCAAGGGCAACCTCAAGCGGTGCTGCGGAATCGAACTCTTCGTATGATGGGAGTTTGGTGAGAAGTGCGACCTTCAGATCGAGAATCGGGATGTCGTCAATGAGTTTCTCTACATTGTCCTTGTCGAGCAACCGCGCAAACATTTTTGCCTGTGCGGGGGAGGTCGGCACAACAAAGGAAAGTATCTCGCTCTTCTTAAGCCCCACATGCTTCCCGCGAATCATAGTTTTCAAGCCCTCCGTCAAGAAAACCAAAGAGTATGCTTCAGCGAAGCGGCCTACCTTCCCTGACAAAGATCGGGTGAGCCTATGACTGACATTAGCGTAGTCAATGGCCAGAATCAACGCTAATTTCTCAGGGCCCGGCAGCTGCACAGGGGTGGCAGCGCTTATGATTGGGCCGTAACGGGTTCCTCTCAATGCTCCGATGAATTTCTTGTAGTCTTTGGAGCGCAGAAGTCGTTCATAGTCAGCAATCTTGAGTGAGCGTGCCAACTGTCCTCTCACTCTTGCATTGACGAATCCGAATTCTTTCGCAGCCTTGTAGGCTTTCATGATAAACCCGCCCGCTATTAGCCCGAAGGGGATTATTTGACTACCCCCACGCGATTGATATAAAGCTGACGAGCTATCTCATCGAGTTTCAATCCCCCATAGTGAGTGTTTGACTATCGCTCCGTATCTAGTACCAGAGGAGATGTATTAGAAGGATTCAAAACCGGAGAATAGCAGCTATCATACGTGGTTCATATGACGGATGAAGCTAGCAATGGTCAATTCGACATTGGAGGAATGTTTAGGACTTCTGCGACTATCACTTTCGTGGTGGAGATTCTATCAATAATTGTGATGGTGGGTTCGTTCCTGGCGTGGTACATTGGAGGATTCCTAGAGATAATCGCGCCTGAGATTCAGATCTTGCTGTTGTTGATTCTATCTATCATCACACTCATTGTCTTTCTAGCTGCCTTTAGCGTCTTTCTCAGGTTTTCTAGGAGACTTAGCAATGCAGTGGTTGGACAAGGCCTCGAGCAGGTAAAAATGAACGCACCAAGAGTCAAGGCAGTCATCTTCATCTATGGACTCCTTGTATTGACCATGTTCGCCACAGGTGTCTATACTTGGTATCTAGTTGATCTGTGGTTCCTAAAACCATGGGCTGAATTCCATACTTCAATCTCTCTTCGAATATTCGGATTTGCGCTAGGAGCGTTCTTCATTTCTCTTCTAGTTCAAATCATTGTGGCACTGATAGGGCGAACCTCCACTAGATTGATAGTTGAAGTACTGGACGCAGATGATTCTGATTTCGTGAAGTAGTTACTCAGTACGTTTCGTGTAGTCGGGAAACTCAACGTCCTCATCAATCTCCTCCTGTGGAGGCTGAAAAGGCCGTAAAATTGGACGCTCTAGGACCAGCTTATCGTAGTATTGAATCGTGATGTAGACGCTGTACATGCCTAGTAGCAGGCCAACAATCGCTCCAATCATGGCACCTGTCATTGCACCCTGTGGCCCCCACCAGGTCTGACCTAGTAGATGTCCGATAAATACCATGATAATGACTGAACAAGGGAGTTCGGACGCGACTGCACACCATCGCCCCGCTTCTGCGAAGGTGCCATCACTACAGCCGTCGCTCATGCTTCGGAAGTAACATCAAGAACAGATATCAGTTTTGGTGTATCACTTGTGCAGAATGGTTAATCCTTTTCAAAGACCGTTCCATCCAATTGATGAGGCAACTAGGATGAAAGTGACTCTGAATTACGGCGATGGAACAGTGGATTTGCAGATTCCTGAGAGGAACCTCGCTGGAATAATCACGCCGAAGAAAGTCGAAACTGTAGAGAATAGCCTAGAGGAACTCAATAGAGTACTTGCCAATCCATACGGACCCGCTCTGACAGATATCGTCAAGGGCAAGAGCGTCTGCGTATTGGTCGAGGACCATACTAGAGACGAGCCTCATTGGGCACTCCTCAACGCTGTTGCTCCGAAACTAACGAATGCACGCAGAGTCCAGTACATAATCACTACTGGGTCGCATGAAGTAGAACACCCCGAGAACTTGAAGATCGTGGACATGATCAAACGAGCGTCTGCGGATGCAGGGCTTAAGAACTACGAAGTGAAGATTCACGATTGCCAAGAACCTGACATGGCTGACTTGGGGAAGACAAGCAGAGGTACTCCAGTCATTGTTAACGCCGCTGCCGTCGGTCATGATGTGTACGTCCCTCTTGCTGATATGAAGGCCCACTACTTCAGCGGATACTCCAATGCTCTGAAGGACTTCTTGCCAGGAGTGTGCGGGTTTGCCTCAATCGAAGGCAATCATTCGATGGCACTTGACCCCAAGTCGACCTTCGGAACACATCCATACCACCCAGACCCAGCAAGGCGGACCAACCCACTTGCTGATGACATGAGAGAAGCGGCTGAAATGATAACTAAAGGTGCCGTAGTCTTCACTCTCTCAACCGTGTCGAGTGGGGATGAAGTGGTGTGGGCTAGCGCAGGTCGCATGGAGCCAGTGATATCAGATGGCATTAAGGTGCTTGATGAAATGGCAAGCTTCACTGTAGTCGCCAGACCACGGATTGTGGTGTCCCCTGGAGGCTATCCCCAAGACAAGAGTCTGTACCATGCCCAGAGAGCACTTGAACTCACCAAGAATGCAGTGTCAGAAGGAGGAGAGATTCTGTTTCTTGCTGAGTGCAGAGATGGTGTAGCACCTGAGAGTGCAATGGAGAATTTCTACAACAAGTTGACTGCTCCACTTGACACTGTGATAGAGTCGATTAGCGGAAAATATCATCTGTACGAGCACAAGGCGTACAAGTTCGCTGAACTCCTGAAAAACCTCTCAAGCATTCAGATGTTCACAGAGCTCGACAGAGAAACCGTAGAATC
>JAUWOA010000091.1 GCA_030612365.1 Candidatus Thorarchaeota archaeon | reverse complement strand
GATTAGCTTCAATAATCCTCCTTGGTCAAAGAGGCTCCTATAATTCCAGGAATACCGAGCAGAGCAATGGACACTCCAAGATCGACTCCAAGGTCAACTGCACTAGCGGAGATGGCTTCGAATGTGTACTCCACGCCCTGTACAAGGATAGCAAAACCTGCAAAGAAAAGACCGACGCAGACCAAGGAAACAACGATCATTCGCTTCCAATCCTTTGAGATAAGCCCCGAAAGGAAACCAGCCACTCCAAGGGCAATGATTGGAGCGTAAGCCGCTTCGTCTCTCGCGAGCGTGTAAGGGCGCATCAATCCTTGGAACAATGCGGCTCCATATACTTGCAGCGTGAGGATTATGTCACCGGAATCTGCAATCAATTGAATTTCTGCCAAGCTCAAGCCCACAATCTGAAAAGCGCCGATGATTATCGCGGCACACAGGGCGATTAGTATTGCAATAACTGTTCTGAACATTTACTTATGCACATCCTATATCAAGCACTGCGCTGTATTAGGGAATGCAAGAGTCCGTCTGGGCGCTTATATTTCTTGGCAGCCGGCTCAAGAATGCACCTGACATGGAACATCTAATCAGGACTGGTCAATGATAGCATTTTTTCACGTGATTTTTCAAGAAGGCCCAAAATCTGTATCGGCATCTCTTCTATTGGCAGTGAATCAAGCGGGAACCAAGTCACTTCCGCGGCCGGAGTTTCTGGTCGAGTTTCCATCGTCAAGCCTCGTGCTAGATAGTGGTTCAAGAGATAATGGTACTCTACACGCCCCTCTGAATCGAGAGTTACGAGGTCAGCCGTGGAAATGAGCTCCAGGACTTCACACTGTACACCGGTCTCCTCCATAACCTCACGCACAACTGCTTCCTTCTGCGTTTCGCCCAACTCGACCGCGCCGCCAGGGATGCTCCAGAGCCCCATGCCAGGGTCCTTGTCACGACGCACAAGAAGAAGACCCGCAGGTCCGACTACGATAGCTCCAACACCGGGGATTGGATGGCTGGGATACCTGCGATTATCCACATGCGGCACCATCATTATTCGTCAATCAGTAGATCGCGAGACTTGCAGGCATTGGCATGGCTTTGCTACATTTCTCGCATGTCCGGGACTCTGATAGGTCGAAGTATTGATCGTTTTGATAAGGTATTCTCATGTCCAGCCCACAGGACGCGCAGTGAATCTTCACGTACCGTCTCAACTCAAATGAAATGCCCCAAGCATGTTCAGCATCCTCGGTTTTGCCCAGCTGAGTGTATACGTTGGCCAATGCAATCCATGGAGACGCTGAACCGGCATCATCCAAAGTCCCACGCACTAGGCAGTCAACTATTTCGTCATTCCAAGCCAGATGTTTGTAGACATAGTAGAGAGCACACCACCCCTGCGGTATGTCGACTATCGCATCTTCGGTTTTTCTGATGTACTCATCACGCGATTCGCTATTGCCAGCTCTGTGAGCAAGAACAGCAAGTCTGGCTAGCACTGGAGCATCAAGGGAGCCATTATCAACGATTGTTCGTAGTATCTTCAGAGCTGCTTCATTCTCCCCCCGCTGAATATGCAACTCGCTACGAAGAACCTTCGGTCGATTGTCGTGATCATCAAGCTTGCTAGCATGAGCCACAAACGGGTGCGCCTCATTGTAGAGTCCTTGGATTAAGAAGTCGTGTGCACAGCTCACTGCAGCCATTAGTGAATCCGGACGAAGAGCATGTGCCTTGACCCATTCCTTGATTGAAGCCGTGTAGTCGCCAAGTCTGTGCAGACTCAACGCCGAGAGAGTTCTCAAAGCAGCATCACGAGGAAATCGTTCAAGCCCCTCCTCGGCAACCTGAATGACAGCAGCATACTCCTGCTTAGCAACTAGGACATTAGCAAGATCGCGCCAGGCATCTTGAGCTAGAGGGTCAAGTCGAACAGCTCTTCTAAGCTCAGTTTCAGCTTCATGAAGATGACCAAGAGCCTTCAAGGCTCTACCTAGGAAAAGGGCTAGGACTGAATGCTCTTCGACCAGCTCGCCAGCTTTTCGCAGAACATCGACAGCTTTTGCAGGCATTTCTGTTTGCACATAGGCAATGCCAAGATAAACTAGAACATCGGGGTTCTCATTTTCGAGTTCCACTAACTTCTCAAGGAGATTCACAGCTTCATCGAAGCGCTCTTCTTCTAGTGCTTCCAACGCAAGATTGAGATCTTCGTCATTCACGTCCAATCATTGCTCCTCTACGAACCTAAGATGACATCTCCTGACCGATGGGGTCATCCGAGGCGATGCGTTGCTCCGCACTGTGGTTATAAGTACCTCTCGTTATGGCAACGATTGGTTGTTATGAAATACGCAACTCCGTTCCCAACGCTCCATGCGGCAAGTCTTCTGAGCCAGAGATCACGCGTAGGCAAATTCCAGCGTGCACTTCAGAAGGTTGTGCGTCCAGAATCACATGTTGTGGATATCGGCACGGGAACTGGTGTTCTAGCACTTATTGCCGCTAAGGCCGGGGCAAGATCTGTTACTGCAATCGATGTGAACAGAGAGTCTTTGAACTACGCAAGAAAAGCCGCAGAAATTAACGGTCTTTCTCAAAGGGTTAACTTCATTGAATCCCACTTTGAAGACTATGTACCTGAAGACCAAGCGGACATTGTTGTCTGTGAAATGCTATCCTCGATGTTACTCGTTGAACAACAAGTGCCAGCCTGCGTTCATGCTGCCAAGAGAATACTGAAGCCTGGTGGAACCATCTTGCCTGCAAGCGCTTCAGTGTACGCTGTGCCTGTCGAATGCCATTTGCTATTGGAACGCTTCAGTTTGTTTGACTTAGAATTTCCTAAGGTACCGCAAACGCTTGGAAAGGGTGATGCTAAGGATCTGTCCGATCCCGTCTTAATCGCGGAATTCGACTTCAACACACCGGACGACCCTGCCGAAGTCAATGAAATGCTCAAGTATACGATTGTTGAGGATGGTACCTTGCATGGCCTTGTAGGCTTCTTCAAAGTGCAATTGTACGAGGACATCTCTCTTGTCATGGATGATGGGTGGAGAGAACTCTTTCTTCCACTAGCCGAACCCGTTGAGGTTTCCAAGGGAGCTAGAGTGTCCATTCAACTCCGGTTCAAACCGGGTGAGTTTGATTCATTGAAACTCGGCAGACCCATTCTCAGCTAGCCTGTTGCCTTGCGATCCATAGATTCCGAACGGTCCAGCTCGAAGACGACAGGATTGTGAGGGTCAGGACATGCATGTAGCTCCTTGCACTGATTTTTGAGCCATGGGAAGTATGAGTTATGCATCATAGCATATGCAACTGGAAGCATTGTGAATAGAGCATTAATGCAAATGTCACCTTTCACCCCAAAGTGATCAAACTCTATGATGTCGCCCACCTTGTGGCCAATAGCGCAGTAGCCCTTCTGGCTTATCACTTTAGCAATGATTTTCCTTGGTTCCTTACCGACACACTTCTCTTCTTCTGACATTGCAGGTCAACCCAGCAGTCCCCATGCCGCACCCTATTACTGTTCCTGACTGGCGGATTAGGAGAAGCTTTTAACGCACCTGTCGCGCTCAATAGTGAGTGCGTGAAACATATGGAACTCAAAGGACCACTCTGTTACGTGTTGGATTGGGATGACATTTACAGCTACGCCTATCAGACTGCTCAGAATATCAGGAAGTCAGGCTGGAAACCCGACGCCATCGTTGGCATCGCAAGAGGAGGCTGGGTGCATGCACGGATCCAGTGTGATCTCCTCGGAGTAAAAGACCTCTTCAGCGTAAAGGTCGACCACTGGGGTGTCACTGCAACAAAGGACGGAAAGGCCAAGCTATCGTGTCCCCTTGTTGGCAATATTGATGGAAAACGTGTTCTCATTATCGATGACATAACCGATACTGGTCAGAGTCTAACCATGACGGTCAATCATGTCAAGGAAGTGGGTGACCCCAGCGATGTGAAAACGGCGGCCCTGCTGTACATTGTTGGTTCCAAGTTCGTGCCTGACTACTACGGGTTGGAAATCACG
This sequence comes from Candidatus Thorarchaeota archaeon, assembly GCA_030612365.1. Taxonomy (GTDB): domain Archaea; phylum Asgardarchaeota; class Thorarchaeia; order Thorarchaeales; family Thorarchaeaceae; genus WTCK01. The sequence continues at coordinate 4,027 of JAUWOA010000091.1, read as the reverse complement.
TGGGCATGGGAGATATGGCCATGGAACTTCTACGAGGATTTGACAGCACTTATCACCAAAATCTTCGAAGGCGAAAAAGCGACGGAGCTAGGCACTCAAGAACTCAAGAAGTATCTCCGAGAGTACAATAACATCGTCTTGTCTGATGAACAGCTCTCGAAGATCAAATTGCACTTGGGATTCCTTGGCAAGATTGAATATCCGCTAGACAAGGTGTGGCGGTTCATCGAGTAGACAAAGGAGATGAACAAAGAATGGCTTTCGAGGCAACATTAGCATGTGCTCCTCTGGACAGGTCTCAGAAGGAAGAATTGGACGCACTTCTACCGGTTGAGATTGGGCTGTTCGGAGGAAGTGGGAACTACGACTCAGAGGCGATTAAGAATCCCATTGAAGTAAAGGTGTTCACACCCTTTGGCGCTCCATCGGATCATTTCATTGTTGGCAAAGCTAAGGGTCGAGCATTCGCCTTTCTGGCACGACATCAGAGAGGGCATACTATTCCCCCTCATGCCATAAACTACCGTGCCAATATCTGGGGAATGAAATCACTTGGTGTCAAGAGGATTATCAGTCCAGCAGCCTGCGGGAGTCTTCAGCCAGACAGGGTTAAGCTTGGCGAATTCGTTATTGCAGATCAGATATTCGACAGAACGTTCGGACAAAGGAAGGACACATTCTTTGAAGGTGGTCCAATAGTGCATCTTCCATTTGGGGAACCCTTCTGTCCCGAGCTCAGGCAGGTTGCAGTTGACACGGCAGGCAAGCTTGAATACAAAGTGCATGAGAAAGGAACGTACGTATGCATCAATGGTCCGCGATTCTCAACATCCGCCGAATCGATGTTCTTCCACAACCAAGGGTGGGAAGTGATAGGAATGACGGCCTATCCTGAGGCTGCTCTCGCGCGAGAAGCGGGTATCTGCTTTGTGAATATCTCAATGCCCACAGACTACGATGTGCATGGAGATGAGCATGTCACTCACGAGATGGTCATGCAAACAATGGCCAAGAACATTGAGCGAGTCAAGAAATTGACCTTCGCAATGATTGAGAAGATTCCCGAAAAAGCTGGATGCACTTGTCAAACGGCATTGAAAGGCGGTCTCTTCTAGTTCAGAGTGTGAAGAGGTTGGAAAGTTCACGTGTGCTTTTAGCCATTAGCGTTGGCTTTTAGGAAGATGTCATATCGACGCTCATCTTTTTCAATTTCTGTTTCGCTGGGTCAGGCACAGAACCAAGAATACCAAAATTCTGTACAAGAAGGCTTGGAAATGGTGGCTATCATTCCTAGAATCAAAGGAAATCTGTTTTTATTTGCTCTGCCGTTCCTTACGCTTCTGCTCTCTTTCAGCAGCTTTGCGTTCTCTTTCAGCTTGACGTTCCGCTTTCTTCTTCTCTCTTTCAGCCTTCCGTTCCTCTCTCTTCTTTTCTCTTTCAGCTTGTTTTCGTCCCCTCTCAGCTTTCTTTGCTTCTCTTTCAGCGGTATCTGATTCATCATCGATCACGATTTTTCCATCTGTCAGGGAAAAACTAATTTTTTTCTTCTCGGTCAATTAATTTTACCTTCCACAATGTTTAGGATGTCATAATCTGGAATTACAGATCTACAGACTGAACTGGTTGCTATAAACGTATTCCATTTTGGTTTCAGTAAAAATGGGTTATCGATTGCTATTGGCTATCGTGATAGAATGCGATATCTTATTCCTCTTATTACTAACCATGACATCGAAAATACGGGATTAGGAAGTTTACCAGTCATCCGCATTATTGAAATCGTCCCATTCATCGCCCCACTCTTCGACTTCCCAGTCTTCGTCCTCAGTCCACAGGGCGTCTTCATCTTTCAGTGGGATCACCACAGATACTGTAGCCGCTCCAGAGCCTATTAAAATTCCCCATGTATGGAGCGACCGAAGGAAAGATAGCGCTAAAATGTAAACTCCATCAGAGGTGAATCAGTCTTGCTCAGAGTTGCCGTAGCACAGATGGAACCCAATGTTGATGATATGGCTGCCAATCTATTGAATGTCAAGAAGATTCTCAAGATAGCAGGCAAAGAAGAAGTGGATCTCCTAGTTCTGCCTGAACTTGCGAATTCCGGTTACATGTTTGCGTCAAGGGATGAAGCGTTAGCCCGGTCAGAAGCGATTCCCAATGGTTCATTCTCAACAATCCTCCTAGAGTGGTCGCAGGAAGGAAGAGTTGTTGTCGCTGGCATCTGCGAAACGAAAGAGGGAAATTTATACAATTCAGCCGCTATATTCGCGGATGGAGAGCATCTGGGGACCTATCACAAGATACACCTCTTTGACCGAGAGAATGAATGGTTCCTACCAGGTAATGAAGAGCCGCTAGTTGTGGAATGGAAGGGGCATAAGATTGGTGTCATGGTCTGTTTTGACTGGGCGTTTCCGGAAGTGGCAAGAATTCTTGCTCTGAAGAGAGCAGACATCATCCTACATCCGGCCAATCTAGTTCTTCCGTACTGTCAGAATGCCATGATCACTAGGTCAATTGAGAACAGGGTGTTTACTGCTACTGCGAATCGAGTTGGAACGGAGAGAGGAGTAAGCTTTTCGGGTATGTCTCAAATCACCAGTCCAAAGGGAGAGGTGCTACTTCGACTACAGGAAGAGAAACTCAGAGTCGCCTGGGCAGATATCGATCCATCGCTTGCCAGAGATAAAATGATCACAAGGAGAAATGATGTGATGAAAGATCGACGTCCAAGCATTTATGGTCGACTTAGCAGAGTCACATGATTTTGTTGGGAGCTCGGCCCCGCCATTCTTTTGCAGGATACTTAGCGCAATTCTTCTTCATCTTATTGAGAACAGCTTCGGTGGGGTCAATGCCTGTCACGTCTGCTAATCGTAGAATGTAGATGAGAACATCAGCTATCTCATCCGACAACGCCTGTAGGTACTTCTCCGATTGAAGTGATATTTCGACTTCTGCATCACTTCGCCACTGAAACAGCTCCAAGAGCTCGCCCGTTTCAATGGCTGTGGAGATGGCAAGAGCGGTGGGCCTATGAAACACGCTCCAATCACGATCGTCCATAAATTGCCTGATATCCGCCATGAGGCCGTTGAGCGACCGATCCTCAGGCGTCAACAGCTTCACCTTAAGCCTGGACTAGTCTGTGGGCGTCTTCCTAATCATCCAAAGGCTGTAGATGCAGAACATGATGACAATCGCTAGGATCGATAGCATCGATGCATCAAAGATGGATGGAAACAGCCCTTGTCCCGTCAGCGACCATACAATGGTGTCGGCAATCGCAGTGACAACACAAATTAGAATCACTACGACATTCGTGAGTCCGCCGTACTTGAGCCAGCCTTTCTGGGTGTTCCAGACCGTAAGAGCTAGAACTGTTGCGCCAGCAGCCAGAATCAGGATGAGGTAGGTCCCCACAAAGAGATGCCCAGCAGCAACGCCCGTTTGGACTTCCCTGTGCCACGCTTCATGGGGGATCAGTATGGCGATGAAAAGACCAATGATTGTTAAAAGAAGGGTCAGCTTGGGCCATGGATCCACCAGAAAGAGGCTGAGTTTATCCCCCTGAGATGCTTCAGATAACGCAGCGTCCATCTCGAGCTCAACTTCCCGATCATAAGCAGGGAATGTGCTATCATCTTCGTCCGTATCGAACTCTTCATCCGCGTCATCATTGAAGTTATCGTCATCTTGCATCTTGGGAACCTCTGGCTCGTGGATGGTCTGCTGAGAACTCGAGCACGTTTTAATCCTTTTCCCAAAGAAAGTGCAGTCGTCAATCCATAATATCCTCGGTACAACGGGAGAATCGTTAATAGTACTAGGAATTCAGATAGACTATGGCATCCAACGATAAGACCATTGGTCAACTGCTGGACAATGCAAGACTTCTCAGACAGAGTGGAGAATACAAGAAAGCAGTTCAAGCATACAAGAATGCATTGCAGGTTAGTCCAGAATCATTGGATGCACTTAATGAGCTGGGTCTAATCCATATTACGATTGGAGAGCAGCCCGC
>JAUWOA010000026.1 GCA_030612365.1 Candidatus Thorarchaeota archaeon | reverse complement strand
AGTCTACGTCCTGCAATTGATGGGTCCTGTGGATTGAATGCAAGGATTATGGCGCACTCGTGTTGAATCTCAGCAAGTGCTTGCAGCTCCGCTCCAGATGCAGATACGTTAATTGAATTGTATACTGCTCTATCCAGTAGCCCAACTTCCTCAGCGTAGCGAAGTCCTGCAATTCGCACCATTGGTTCTGTGGAGTCGATTAGGAATGGAGAATCTGTTACGTCAACTATGAGGTCAATATACTTCTGCATGGCGGCTTCCGATTCCGAGAAAATCTGCACCATTGAGGGATTCCCGGTGATCCCAGCAAGCTCGTCCTGCTTTCGAATCAACGCCTCGGCTGCCACCCGGTCTATGGTTCCGCGCTTAGCATTCTCAACAATTTTGTGACCACCGTAGAATATCGTACCAATCAGAACAGTAGGGGTTTCTCCTGGAGTCCCGCCAATATTCACTCCACCTACATTGTGGATGACCTGTTCTTTCTCAAACATGAACATCGTTATTGCATCTCCTTTCCAACTAGTATCGTTCCAGATTCAATTGACCGGACTTCCACACCTACACTCGATGGGCGTACGCTTAGCACCGCATGCGAGTCCGATCTTGCAACAAGAGAATTCCAGGGGTCATACGAAACACCGAATTCCGGAAGCAATGCAACTGACCCGCCAATGCTTGCTGAACGTGTTCCTCCGGACCCCACTCTGAACTCGACCCAAATGGCCCTCTCTGGGTAAGGACCGGGATTTCTGGAGTTCATCTCCTCCACACGACTTGCCATCTCTTGCGGGTTGGAAACATTCATCATGTTGATGAACTCAACTTGGTTTCGGAATCGCTCCACACCCTCAAGCGGCACATTTTCTATGTATGGAATTGCTCCTGGAGAGTCTACAATCTTCCGAGAGGCTTCATCCACTCCCTTTTCGTGGAGACAAGCTATTGAGGTTCCAGTTCTATGACCAGGTACTTCTGGTCCGGCTAGAATAAAGAAACGAATGAATGGATTAGATATCACATTTGCAATGATACGCTCGATGCCGATATTCTCAGTCTTACACGTGCCAATGATTGCATAGTCAGCAGAAACCTCGATTTTCTTTCCGAGCGTGCAGATTGCCACGCATGATTTTGGGTCACCGACTTCATAGTCACCGGGGACAGGAGGCCAAGCATGCTCATTTCCAGACGTTTCCAAGCGTTAGTCCCCCTACTCGAATGTGGGCGGTGCAAACAATTGCCGGTCCAATCCAAGAGCTTTGTTCGCTTCCGCAACTGCTGATGCAATGGCATTGGACATCAGAGCAACAGATGTGAATACCTCCTTCGTTCGAGACATCGAGCCGTACATGATGCAGTCAGTTGCGAATAGTTGAGCAGCCACTGTCGAAGATACCACAGTCGCCGTGTGTGTCACCTCATCATCGAAACCAGGTTGTTTGATAAATTTCCAAGCCGATGGTGCATTGTGAGGGGCTAGACATGTGGGAAGGCCCAGCTCCGACTTAATGGCCAGTATGGTCCGGTAATCCAGACCGTAACCCGCGCCCACAGGCATTGTCGCAGGATCTATTACCATTTTCTCGATACCCATGCTCTCTGCCTCAGAAATCATCTTCTTGATGGTTTCCATGCGGTCCGGAAGAGATGTTGCCCTTGGTGACCAACCCAGAACAACGGCCATGTTCAACTTGCTATTTCGCAGGAGTTCGCTCTCCTCATCCTTCATTGAGAGATTGATAGAGTTGTAGATTGCTCGATCTGCAAGGCCTGAATCACTACAATACTCAATCGCTCGCCTTCTAGCCTTTGAGCCAGTTGACTCGAACATGAATGGGCCATCGTAATTCTCTGCAAGCCATGAGAGGTGCCGCTCCATTGCCACACTGGTTCTCCCAAAGGCTTGTATGACAAGTGGATGACCCGTCCTCTCAGCCATAGCGAGTCCAGTGTCAATCCACTCCTTGGTCATCTTCTTGTCAAAGAGACCCTCTTTCGTACTCTCAACAAGAGGTTGGCCCTTGAAGAAGAGACCTCCAATCAGCACTGTGGGGTTCTCTCCCGGATGGCCGCCTATCTTTACGCCTCCAAAATCAAATGTCTGCTGCTCTTTCTTGAACACGAACACCTAGCACACCTCACTTCGGTCGAGGATGCAGACCAGTTCCTTTGACTATCTCTGGTATGCTTTCCTCCCAGCCCACGCCCATTATGTGGACGCCGTTCACCCCTGGAATCTTCTTCACTGCCTCTATTGTTTCCTTTGCTATCTGAAGCCCCTCTCCTCGCACCGCACTTCTCTTCTCTGCGCCCTTCAGACCAGATCCCGCTTTCTCAAGCCGCTCTATGAACTCCTCAGGTATCTTGATGCCAGGTATCTGCCGATTCATGAATGCTGCCATCTTAGGGCCCTTCAGTGGAATAATCCCAGTCAGTACTTTAACCTTGTAGCCACGGATGCCTTTCATGAACTCTTCAAGCCTGGATGTATCGTAAATTGCTTGAGTCTGGAAGAACTGTGCACCCGCATCCCGTTTCTTCTCAACACGCCACACGTGCATTTCCATTGGGTCGGCGTAGGGGTTGAATGTAGCACCAAGATAGTAATTAGGAGTTCCCTCAAGCTTGTCCCCAGCGAGGTCGGTTCCGCCCATCAAGTGACGTGCCAGACCCAGTGCCTGAATGGAGTCGAGATCATAGACCATCTTGGTCTGGGGGTGAGACCCCAGCAGTGTGTGATCTCCAGTCATGAAGAGGATGTTCCTAATCCCCATGGCATACGCACCATAGAGCTCACTCTCGAATAGGATTCTGTTCCGATCTCGAGCTGACATCTGCATGACTGGCTCAGCCCCCGCTTCAAGCACGTAGTATGAACAAGTCATGCTGCTCATTGTGGGAATGCCGCGAACGTTGTCTGTGATGTTTATGGCATCGCAGTAATCCTTGACTAGGCGCGTGCGCTCGATCACAAGCTGATGATTCGCACCGTGAGGGGGACCTACCTCCCCGGTCACAACGAACTCACCGCGTTCAAACAGGCTCTTCAAACGAGTTTCTACCAGCGTTCTGTTCTCCTCTAGATTGACCAGAAGGACAATCAACTAGCAGCAAATAATCTCTTTGGTGCCCCTAGCTGGTTTTTGAATCAGCTAGATGGGATGCGTTCGAGCACTCAACGCCGAAACTTGGGATAGAGGACCGAAACCACTAGAATCACAGCGGCAGACCCGGTTATGACTATGACTACCAGATTCTGAAGGATGAAAGTAGTAATATCAAGACTGCCATTACTCTCCACGTTCACCCACACTGTATCACTGGCAGAATTGCCAGCCTCATCATATACGACCAACGTATAGTTGTAGACTCCTATCTCAAGACTATGGAGATAGAAGGTCAGGTAAGAACCGTCCCAGTCACCAGAGGATCTCAGAGTGGAGTTGCGATAGAGCTCGTAGCTGTCAGGCGAAGACGATTCGGCTTGCCAAGAAATGGCGTGACCATAATCCCGATACGTGAAAGTAATGTCAGCTGGGCTTGAGAGCAAGATGGCCATATTGAAGTAACTTGGATTGGAGCTCAGTTGAAGGAAACTGTCAGGAATGTACATCGAAATTACAAAAGGGCCAGATGTGACCATGGATTCATCGAATGGGTCTGGATCCCACGAATTCCATCCCGAGGCGCCAATCTCTGAAAAGATGTGTTCAGGCAGTATCGGCTTAAGGAATATGGAATTCATCTCCCAGTATGAGAGAGACCCAAACTCGATAACCACTGTGGTAGATGTAGTACTGTGAGCGGTGAGAAGAACATCCAATCCTTCTCCGTAGGGGTTGCCTGATCCATCCTTATAGAAGTTGAAAGTGAAAGCAACATCCTCAGCTGTTATCGTTCTGCCATCAGTCCACCTAGCATTGCCGACCAACTCGAATGTAAATCGGGTTCGTCCAGCGGGAACATCCGGATTGTCATCATTGGTTTCTGTGGTGAAAGATTCAGCAAGCCAAGGAATAAGTTCGCCAGTGGGACTACGACGCATCAGGCTGTCGTACATGTTGCTGAGCGCGAGCGCTGTGTGCTCTGACGAGGTCGCCATGAAGTTGAATGTGTCGATACTCTCAGGAATACCAATATAAAGCCAGCCACCGAATGGACCGCCTTGTGAGCTCATCAAACGCGTTTGGTAGTTTGTCCACCAGCAAGGGACGCTATCAACGATGTCATCGACGAATCCCTCGAATTTATCCGTTCGGTATGCTCCAAGCTCGAAGTTGTTGTAACACACTATTATCGGACACTCATAGATCAGAATCTCCTGCATCTGATCCAAGGCGTCCATGACTTCATCATGGTAGGGAGAATTCAGAAGGTCATCTCGATGACTGTCAAACGTGGCATTTGCGAAGTTCGCGAAGTTGATGCCACTTGCATCTGCATAATCTGACCAGAACTCGGAAGCCATCCATGTGACATCAAAGTCACCGAAGACCTTTCCCATATGTGCCATGTCGTAATCTTCGTGGAAGTAGAGCTTGTGCAGAATCTCGAAACCGTCCATGGGGTGGACCACCACATCGACATGAAGAGCCTGCATCGCTGACTCGAAGGCCGCCCCGATTTCGACCGCAAACCCATCATAATCTGATACGTCAATAGTGATGTTGAATGGAGCCCCGTTTGGGGCATGCCGATAGGTTTCACCCCCGGGTATCGAGAAGCCTGCATCGTCAAGTAATTGGTTTGCAAGGTCGATGTCAGACGCGTAGTAATCGTAAGATAAACCCCCGTCAATGCAGTACGGGTTAGCCAGTGGAATGGGGGAATCTTGAGGAGTGCCCATACCCTGAAGGAGGTCCGTACAGACTGCTTCCTTGTCATATGCAAAAGCGATTGCTCTTCGCAATGCAGTTATGCTTAGCGGGTACTTGGCAGTGTTCAGAACCATTTGGCCATACCCATTCCTATCATACTTGGCAATCTCGATATTGGCAGCCGTGTCGAGCACTTGCAACTGCATTGGATCATCCAGTTTTGCCTGAAGAATGTCAATAGTATCATCTTGAATCGCTTGCACCAAGTTCGCCGTATTCGGGATTATGTCGTAGGTTATTCCGTCTAAGTACGGACCTTGCTCCAGGGTTGTTTCTCCTTGAGCTATTACTGGAAAAGGCGTAGTGCCCGAAATCAACAGGAGAACAGTCAGCACCAACAAAAACGTACCCAAAGAATTCTTTGATTTCATATCCGAAACTCACCTTGTGATTGGTGGAGGACCCAGCATAATAGGATTACGCCAGATGAAGAGAGCATGGGGGTTAAGAAGGACAGATATCAAGTTTCTTCATGAACTATGCTCCGGGGCCCCCTCGCGAGGCTCCAATCTTTCATCTCCCAAATTCTCTTGATATTGTCCAGTTTATCCAGCTTCTTCAACCGGTCGTAGATGAGCTGCCACACGCACTCTGTGTCGGGGTCTCTCTCACACATCCCGTCCATTGACCCTCCGCAAGGCCCATTCAGGAGACCCTTGGCACAGCGCGAAATTGGACAGATTCCACCAGTGAGATGAAGAACACACTCGCCACACATCGAGCATCGTTCGTCGTGGTGATACCGTTCGGGCATCACACCTAGGAACTTCGAATCAACTGCGGGAAACGCCTCCTTCTCGGGAAGCAACTCGACAACAGCTTGCGTTGCAACTCCACACGCTTGGATAAGAAAGGCATCTGCTTCCTCGATCATCTCCATGTTTGCATCGATTTCTTGCTTCAATGCATTTGCGTCGCACATGCCACCCTCTACGAAGATGTAACCGAGCACCTTCTTTCCATACCCAGTAAGGAAATCTTCCATATCCTCAAGCTGGAGAATGCCGCCGACGTCACACATTTGCGCGCAGCCCGAGTCGCCAAAAAGGACGATCTTCTCAAATGAGTCTAGCATCTCGAGAATATCCTCCGACGATTTGAGATCCATGACAATCATGTAGCTCACCAAGCAACCTGAAACGTTTGTATTGGCACCGCTAAAAACTGTTTTCTTCCTGCAATTGCTAATCTTGTTCAATACGATGCAGATGCGCCTCAGGGAGCCGCTTTGAGAGCTTCTGGATTGCTACGTCGTTCAATATCGCTTGAACCACTACTTTGTTGCCGGCGAAATCCTGACTCTCAACGTAGCCATTCTCATGCAACCAAGAGAGTACCGACATTGTTGAGTCATTGTTTTCGAATTCGATGGAGTAGCGATATATCTTGGGAAGAGATTCATCTATTGCTGAAAGCAAAGCATCAAGATTCGTCCCCTCCAAGCCCGAAACCGGAATAATAGTGCTCTCTTCTTTTTCGAGCAGTTTGATTCTTGCTGCAATCTCATCGGGGCTCAGCAAATCCACCTTATTCAATGCGACTATCCGGTGGATCTCATTGACTTTAATGTCAACGAATGTGTCCAAGCATGTGTGCAACTTGCGCATCATTTCTCGAGGGGTGTCAGACCCATCGACAACTAGAACAATCGTGCTGGCGTTAGAGAGCTCCAACAAGGTCGTATTGAATGCCCGAAGAAGAGGACGGGGCAAATCGCTGATGAAGCCCACAGAGTCTGAGAGAACAACCTGTCGACCCGGGATGCTTAGTTCTCTCGCTTTAGTGGAAAGAGTAGTGAAGAGCTTGTCAGCTATCTCAGCTCCGGATTCAGTGAAAGCGTGGTGAAGTGTGCTCTTTCCGGCATTTGTATAACCTGCTAGCGTCACTTCCAAGAAGCCTCTGTGAACTCTCCGCTTCCTCTTGAGACTTTGAGCCTCTGTGATCTTCTTCAACTTGGACTCAATCGCTGATATACGCTTTCTGATCTCCCTGATTCTCAGATTGAGAGGATCTTCACCCGCGCCAATCTGTTCAGCAACAGGGCGGTCCCCAGTATGCTCTTTCTGGAGTTTCATCCTGATTTGATGACGCTCAAAAGGAAGCTCATAGCTCAGTCGCGCCTGTTCAACCATTAATTTCGCTTGCTGAGTTCTCGCGTGCCTGTCGAAAATCTGCAATATGACCTGTGTTCTGTCACGGACTTCAACGCCCCATGCTTCCATCAAGCGAAATATCTGACTGGATTTCAACTGGGGTGAAAACAATACGAAGTCGGGTTTGTTGATCTCTATCCAAGTGCCAATTTCCTCTACCTTCCCGGACCTGATCCCAAACTTGGCAGATGGAGGGCTGACTACATCAAACGTGCCAACAACCTCATGTCCAGAAGTGGTGGCCAATGCTTCAAACTCGCTCAGCAAATTAGGGTCCGTATATTGACGCCTTTGCACGAGGAGCGCAGTTCCTGAATCCATTACCTATGTGAGAGAGGATAGGGTCTTAAACCGTATGCTTGAACTCCACAAAGCAAAAGATTCATTGAAGATGCAAGGTGAATACCGAGGGAAGGCATATGAGTAGATTCGAAATCAAGGCGAAGGATGGTCTCTCTAGGTTAGGCATCTTCACAACCACGCATGGAAAAGTCAGTACACCACTATTCATGCCCGTTGTACACCCTGCCAAGTCAGTAATTTCACCAAGCTCACTTGTTGAGGAATTCCGTTTTCAAATGGTCATCACAAATTCCTACATCATCAACTCGAAAGAGGAATTCAAAGCGAAGGCGTTGGACGAAGGAGTTCATGGTCTGCTTGGTTTCGACGGCCCCATCATGACAGACTCAGGGACCTTCCAAATGTACATCCACAAACTCCCAGAAGAGGAGATAGACCCTCTTGAGATTGTGAGGTTCCAACGGGAAATCGGTTCAGATATTGGAACCATACTAGATGTCTTCTCTGATCCCAAGGTAGGTCGGCTAAAAGTCGAGCAGGATATGGAACTCTCTCTTGAGCGCGCGCGAATGTCAGTAGCCGAAAAGGGGGAAATGCTCCTTGCGGGTACAGTTCAAGGAGGAGTATACACAGACCTTCGCGAGAAATCAGCGAGCGCGCTTGCAGCAATGGACTTCGATGTGCACCCTATTGGGGGTGTCGTGCCCTTGATGGAACGCTACCGATATGCTGATGTTGTTAGAGCCGTTCTCGCTTCCAAGAAGCACTTGCCAGTGGACAGACCCGTTCACCTCTTTGGATGCGGACATCCCGTCTTCTTCTCCATCGCAGCCCTCCTTGGCTGTGATTTCTTCGATTCGGCGTCCTATGCGAAGTTCGCAGAAGCAGGACGAATGCTCTTACCTTCAGGCACAGTGCATCTTGAACAGCTCAGAGAGCTTCCGTGCGAGTGTCCAATCTGCAGCTCAACCACAGTTGACGAACTGAGAAGTCTATCCAAGGACGAGCAAGAACTAGCCCTCATGAAACACAATCTCTACATCACTGCAGCGGAGATGCGTAGAGTCCGTAATGCAATATCTGAGGGAAAGCTGCTTGAGCTGGCGTCCGCTCGGGCCAGAAGTCATCCATCGCTATATGAGGCTCTGCAAGTACTGATGGACTACTATGACCAGATTGAACAAGCGGATCCAGTTGCAGATGGAACTTCGATATTCTACACAGGTCCTGAAACTGCCAGACATCCCGCTCTAATCAGATTCCACAAAAAGCTCATAGACCGCTATCCATACAGAAAAACAGAAACACTGGTTATTATACCGAGCCGTGGAAGCCGTCCTTTCTCAGACACAGACCCGACAATCATAGACGAGGCTAGGAAGCGAAAGCCAGAAGAGATGATACTGCTGTTTGTAACACCTATGGGAGTCATTCCATGGGAACTAGAGCATGTTCATCCGGCGCAGCAATGCCTCTTTCCAGACAGAATAGATGAATTCACAATGCAGAGTGCACAGAAGAGGCTGCAACAATTCATTGATAGTGTTTCATTCAAGAGCGGCATGTGGTTGAGTCGAGATGCCCCGACTGATAGGTTGTCGGAGGGAATCAACACATTGGCTTCAATAGACCGCGTATCCAGTGCATCTGAAGTCAAGGAAAGAATTCCGGAGCCAAGAGGCGAAATTAAGGACTGGACTACTAGAAAAATAACAGCGCTTCTCGCGGTTCAATGGAGGATAGCTAAGGTTTCGCGTATGAATCTAGATTCAATGGATTTCACGTTCTCGAGAGCCACTGGGAAGATCCGTCATGTTTCACGGAATGGTGAGATACTATTCACAGTCATACCATCAACAGGACTACTGACTCCCACCTACAAAGGCGGACTTGAGATTCAAAATGCTGGAGTCCATGAAGACTACATCGTTAGAATGGATGAAGACGCCGCGGAGTTCGTAGCAAATGGTAAGTCGGCTCTGGCTAAGTTTGTCGCACATGCTAGCTCAGAGCTCCGAGCGGGGGAAGAAGTGCTTGTAGTTGATACGGAAGATGATCTACTTGGTGTGGGGAGAGCCGTCCTCAGTGGGAGTGAGATGATGGCTTTCAGCAGGGGTGTAGCTGTCGCCATCAGGCACTCGAAGAAGCCTTAGTTGGCATCTCGGCGCTTGTCAGTGGATGTCCTGGAACCTTCATTAGATCTTCAACGCCACCTAGCGGCAGGACCATCACCTCTGAACGTGAGGCGTATAGTTTGATCTCATCACCAGGGTTTAGACCAATGTCCGCATCCAGACGTGCCTGAGCTTCGGTGCCACCGACATCAAAGAACACCTCAAGCGCAGTGCCCACGTAAGTGGTTTTTGTGACAACCCCAGCAAGCTCGTTGTCCTGGGAGCCTGCGCTCTTTAACATCAGGTTCTCGGGGCGAACGGCACACTTCACATCTTCACCGATTTCGAACGGATAATTGTCGATAGTGCTAAAGCCGGAGAGAAGCTGACCATCAGGGAGTCGAACTTCGAGGAATTCACCAACCTTCTCAATCTTGCCCTGAACGAATGTACACCGACCAATGAAGTCAGCAACGAATATCGTTTGGGGGTCAGCATAGATCTTGCGAGGCGTATCGAACTGCTGTACGTATCCAACATCCATCACGGCCACTCTGTCTGAAATGCTCAATGCCTCAACTTGGTCGTGCGTGACGTAGACTGTTGTGATTGACATCTCCTTTTGGATTCGAATTATCTCCTCGCGCATCTCAACCCGTAGCTTCGCGTCGAGGTTGGACAGCGGTTCATCCAGCAGGAGAACATCAGGTTCGATGACAAGAGCTCTTGCCAGTGCTACCCTCTGCTGCTGCCCACCAGAGAGTTGGTGAATGTGTCTTCCACCAAGACCTCCAAGTCGCACCAATTCAAGGCCTGCGTTCACGCGTTTGGCTATCGCGGGTTTTGTATATTTCCTTCCCTGAACCCGCTTGATCTTCAATCCGTAGGCCACGTTGTCGAATACAGTCAAATGAGGCCAGAGAGCGTAGTTCTGGAAGCACATTCCTGTATTTCGCTTGTGCGGAGGTTCAAGCGTGACTTCCCGGTCATCAAAGAAGATTCTGCCAGAATCAGGAACATAGAACCCTGCAATTAGACGCAAGAGCGTGGTCTTTCCGCAGCCTGAAGGACCAAGCAGCGTTGAGAGCTCACCTTCCTTAATGGTCATGTTCACCCTGTCCGTGGCCACAATGTCACCAAAGGTCTTACGCAAATTCTCTAATCTTATCTCGACCATCTTATCACCTCATATGCCCGTCATCGCAGATGACCTAGCACCCAGTATCTTGTTCGCTATTGTGATGACGGTCATTTGCATAGCCATCATCAGTACGCCTAACGTGGCGGCATTATACGGGCCACCGTAGTCGCCTGTTGCCTTGAGTATTTCGTTGCACCAGAAAGTCATGGGAGCTTGCTGTCGTCCTACACTTCCCAGTATCAGACTCGTACTGACCTCACTCACTGAGTAAACGAAGGAAAGCAAAGACCCAGCAAGGACACTCACGCCAATCAAAGGCATGGTGATCTTCATAAATGTCTGGTTCTTGTCTGCGCCCAAGTTCTGGGACGCCTCTTCCAAGACTACTGGTGTAGACTGAAGCCCGGCATAGGCTGCCCTCACCGTGAACGGGAACTTCCGTACAGCGTAGGACATTGTAATCAAGAACGCAGGTCCTTCCGGCGGGAAGATCCACGTGTTATAGTACATCAGGAAGTATCCCGTCGCTATGACGATGCCCGGAAGTGCAATTGGCGATGTGACCAATAGGTCAAGCAGCGTCTTTCCAGGAATATCCCTTCGTGCAATTATGTAAGCTGCACTCGTACCAAGCACTACTATTATGAGGGTTGCTATGAGTCCGTAAATCAGAGTGTACTGAATGGATTGAGTAACATCCGGATATGCCCATAGTATGTTGTAGTTATCCAAAGTCCAGACATCAGGCAATATCGCATTCGTAGACCATGACTCCGTAAATGACAGGATTATGATACTGATCTGAGGAATGAGAGCGAAGAAGAGCAGTGGTATCAAAAGGATGTAAAGGGCTAGTGATGTCCTAGGCCTAAGCCTTCGTACCCTCGGATTCCACTGGCCTCCTTTTGTGCCACCCTCGTAAGATCTCAGAGACGCATACTTGCGAATGGCCAAGAAACCAGTCAGAGCGAATACCAGCAGAATCATCCCGATCGCGGGGCCAGCCGGATCAATCTGACCGGACTGTGTAGCGATGCTGGCAAAGACTTGATACGCGAGTGTTTTCTGAGCTTGTTGATGCTCGAAGTAGACTATGGGCGTGCCCAAATCCTCAATACTCAGAATGAAGGTAAGAATGGCTCCTGCCTGGATACCAGGCATCGCAAGGGGCAAAGTCACTGAACGAAAGAGCTTGGACCCTGTAGCACCAAGATTCTCCGCTTGTTCCTCAAGAGATGGATCTATGCTCATGAATGAAGAGTAGGCATTCAGATATACAAGCGAGAAGAATGAGAGTGACTGTATGAAGATGATAGCTGCGAGACCCCAAAGCTCTATTCTGAATGGTATCACATGAAGCGTTGTGTACAGAAGGTTGTTGATGAATCCTGCCCGGCCCATGAAGTACTTGATTCCAATAGCACCCACGAATGGCGTGGCTAGCATCGGAAAAATCAGCACAGTCCTGATAATGCGCTTCCCAGGGAAATCGTACCTTGCAACTATGAAGGCAAAAAACACCCCTATCAGTACAGAGAAGACTGTAACAATGATGGCCACATAGATTGAGTTGATGACAGCACCAAAGTCCCATCCCTGAAGGACCACCAAGTCCCCGCCAGTGAGGATGGTTTCCAGCCGCACGTATGAAATCCACGTTTCTGTTGCTGCGTCATACTGCCAAGGCCAGAAGTTGGAATCCTCAAACAGAACCACGAAATGGTATGGGAAGTTCTCAAGTGAAACGAGAATCACTAGGGATAACGGAAGGATGAGGAACATCGTGAATGTAAATAGCACAGCTATCAACTGAGCTGTGGAGAGAGCATCCATTTCTTTGCGGAGCTTGCGCCACGCTGCGTGGATCTTAACTTGGGGATTGGAGAAGAAGTCCACGAACCCACGAAATCCGCCAATAATCCAGTTGGCAAAGCCCCTGATTTTTCCTACGACCCATAGTACAATGGCTGCTGGAAAGCCCAGGAGAGCGCGAGTCAGATTGTCCTGAACAGAGTCCGTGATCAACTCTGGCTCGGTGCTCACCGGTTCGTCTATCGGCTCCGTCTGCTCTTCATCTAGTGACAGAGGGTTCAGCCCTCCCTTACGGTGCCGGTACTGACGCCATGACGGAGATGTACTGCGCCTTTGCGGCCGCTGTCCAGAGTGTCTTCATCGTGCTCAAGAAGCTCGCGTCACTGTACATATCGCCATTTATTTCGGTGGCGTATGCGAGTGTGAACTTCTCCATCACAAGTGTATTCGGATCCTCAACGGTCACTGTAGCTCCCATCAGTGCAGCTAGATCGTTTAGCTGTGTCAGTGTAATGGGATTAGTGCCTCTAGTGTACGCCTTCAGAATCGCATCCCAGCAATCCACTAGTTCTGCGTGCGCGTCTGTGAAAACGGCCTCCCAGTAGTGGATGAAGGAAACCTTGCTCGCTAGGGAGATTGTGTCGTCAAAGTAGATACCCACGTTTGCAATAGTCTGGTTGTAGTTGATGTACGCCTGCGGATTTGCTAGGCCTAGTGGTTCATTAAAGGCCTCCTCCATGATAGGCATTCTATTGATACTCGTATCTAACCACAGCGACTGACCATAAGGACTGAGCACAAAGTCAATGAAACCTTCGGCTAAGTCCTTGTGGGAACTAGTCGATGCAATCGCAATTGGGTCACCGTTGACTATCGATTCACCTTCAGGGAGTATGTACTCACAGTCAGGGTTTCGGAACTGTGTTCCGTAGCCATAGAAGTCGATTGACATGGAAATACCGACTGCCCCCGTTTCAACTGCATTCTGGGTTGGAACTGAGCCATCGTAGATATTCGCACTTCCCGCTATTCTTGCCATGGTCACCCAGCCTGAGTCCCAACCCATACCCTGAGTGATAATCTCGTAGATGCGCGTGTTCGAGGTCGTGCCCGGCGCAGTGCCCATCGCGATTGTCGGGAGAGCTTTCAACAGGCTGCCATAGATAGGCTTAGCCAGATCGGTCCATGACATTGGCGTTGGAAGGCCGTAAGTGTCCAAGAAATCATGATTCACCGTGAAGCCAAATGAAGATATGGCTGCTGCAATCCAGACAAGGTCGCCTGCGGAGTTGTTGCGCTTCATCACGGCTCCTGCTATCGTGGAGTTTACGCGACTAGCAACCTCAACCATTAGAGGACTGTCAAGCACCTCCAGATAGTCTTCTATCATCAGCTGATCAAAGAGTGTAGGTCCGCCGCCCCAGCAAACATCAGCCTGTCCCAGAATGATCAGGTCGTCCCAGTAATCCTCTGTAGGTGTCTTCCAGATGATGTCATTAATTCCATTAGCTATGGCGAAATCAGACGCCAAGAATTCAGGTTCAAATACATTGTGAATCATAACATCGTGCCGTGTCAGTATTGTCAAGGCACCTTCCACCGGTGTCGTGGTAGTAGTAGTTGTATCGGTGGTCGTTGTTGTCGTGGGGGGAAACCCGCCCAACATGACAAACGCAATAGCACCGACACCAACGATTGCTATGACTACAACTGCACAGACAATTGTCCTCATGTTACGTGTGGTTTCGAACTCGCTCATTTCTCAGTCCTCTCTTCATTTCGGAACTCATCGTGTACCACCTTTCTAGGTGGGGTCCACAAATATGTTCAGAAACATCAGGGATAATTAAGGTTTGTTGCAGGCAAGAATAGGTCGTACTTGTTGGGGATTATACAGCAGCGTTCAGTCTAACAGAATACTAAGTGGTAAAACAACCCAACAAACAGCACTAGACAGGTGCTAGGACCGATTCTATCAGTTGAAAAGGTTTTTAATCCGGGGGGTGTCGCCGACTATCCTCTTACGCTTACGCTTGGAGAATAATATTTGAAGGAATTCAAAAAAATGAGAACTGGTAATTTAATGAAGAGAGGTGCAACCATCGCCGTCATATTGGCGTTGTGTGTCGCATTTCTCCCAGGTCCAGCTCCTGTTCAAGCTGCAGTGGTATCCGACAACGGATGGACTATTGTCTTTGATTACTCCCATGGCCAATATAGTAGCTATGTGGAGCTAATGGATGAATGGTTAGAAGGCAATCTGTCTGATCTCGGATTCACTGTCATCTGGGCAGTTGGTGGTCTTAATGATTCAATACTTGCAGACGCAGATGCACTCATTCTGGGTGCGATCTATGGAGACAACGGATTCACAGCAGACGAGGTCACAGCTGTCGGTGATTGGTTCAACGCAGGGGATAGATTCCTGTGGGTCGGAGGCGACTCTGACTACGATGGAACCATGGTCACCAACAACATGACTTTGATCCTTGAAGAAGTGGGCTCTCATGTCTATCATGAGCCAACAGCAATCGAGGACCCAATCAGCAACGCCGGCGGTTCCGGTTATCGAGCAGTGGCCAATACAACCAGCGATGATGCATTCGTTGCAGATATCGTTGAGGGTGTTGATGCAGTACTAATGCACGGACCAACCATGCTCTACGGTAGTGACAGTGCAACTCCCGGTGAGAATGTGGACCCAGTTGCCTTGGAAACCGAGAGCATTGCCAATGTGTATCCACTTCTATACTACGGCGACAGTGCTACAATTACAGATGGTGATGTCACATATCCTTACGCACACGATGATGGTGACATTGATGGATTCGTTGCTGTAACATTAGAAGTTGCGGCTGGAGCAGCTGGAACCGGTGTCATTATTGTGTCCGGTGCTTCACCCTACGGTGACTACTCGCCAATGATTAACCACGAGTACTATAGTGTGCCTCTGAACGGCGAGAAGCTTGTCGTGCAGGGAATCACTGTGGGACTTGAGAAGGCTCTGGTGCCGGATGACATGACCTTGATCTATCTGGCTGCAGGCTTAGGTGTAATTGCTATCGTAATCATTGTTATAGTGATTATGAAGAAGCGATAGGATATACTAAGAAGTAGCGTGGGCAACGCCCATTCTACTTCCTCCCTTTCTTTTTTCCAGCCCTCAATCAGCCATACCACTTAATACGCGCATCCACATCGGGTCATGCGAGCAACCATGAAAAAGTCATCACTTGTTATAGCGATTCTTCTTGTAACCATTGCCCCCTTTGCCATTATTCTACCAATGGCAGCTCCGGCGGAGGCCTGGGGACTTCAAACTCATATGTTCATGGTTTCGGAGGCCATGAGTCAAATCAGTAACGCGAGCTGGTATGAGGCCTACGAGTACTATGCACCAGAGGTGCTGGCAGGATGCACAACACCCGACCAAGTGTGGCAAGACTGGGACAACCATCTGTACTACCCAGAAACGGGCGAACACAATGCTCCAACTGCCGCGGCTCGATGGTTTAACTTTGCAAGGGATAACTTCACCTCTGGCCATTGGGAGGCTGGTTTCTTCGCTGTTGGTGTGATGACGCATTACTTCAGTGACCCTTGTATACCTGTTCACACTGACGATTACTGGCCTGGCCACGTAGGATACGAGAGCGATATCAATGCCCATCTAGTGGACCTCACCCTGGGCACACCCGAAGAGGTAGCAATTTCTAATGTTTCTCAATTCGTCATTGACTGCGCGATATACTCACACCAGTACTACGACACTGTCTATGCTGCATACGCTGATGAGGAATCCGAAGCGCTTGAAACGAATGCAGAGATCAAGACGCTAACGGAAGACTGCCTGTCGATGGCTATCAACGGTTGTCTTTCCCTTTTCTATACGCTTTCGCAATACTGCGATGCCCCAGAGATCGTGATTACGTACGATTATGTTGCTCTGTTTGACTATGCACATTCAAATGACTACATAGACTATAGTGGCGAGGACTTGCTGACATCAATCAACATGACATTAGCCAGAAACCACTTTCAGATGAAGAAGCTAGTGACTCCGTTCGATGCCAGCGCCTTAGCCGATGTGGACCTACTAGTGATAACGTGTGCACTAGATGAATATTCGCCCGGTGAGCTTGCAGCAATATCTGATTGGGCTTCTGCGGGGAATAAGACAATCCTGCTCACTGGGAGAGGAGATTTCTCAGAGTATCAGGACAACGCCTTGCCCAATCAAATCTTGGATGCAATTGGGTCGCATATACATATCAACGATGACAATGTCTACATGCAAGGGACGTATAACCCCTGGTACAACGACCTGACTGTGATACCTCCCGCGGATGAAACAATAGACCTCACTCTATCCGTCACAACAATCACAATGTACTCACCATCCAGTCTGTACTTCTCGGATGATGGTCCCGTATTGCCAGTCATTTATGCAGACACAACCGGGTATCAAACGGACCAAATAGCTCCGGAGCCTACCGTGATTTATGATGATACTGAAGACGGCAAGAACGGGGAGCAGATTCCGCTCATGGCAGTGGAAGAGATTGATGCCCTGAGAGTGATAGTTGCAGGGACTACCTTCTTCAGCGATTACGACTACGGCAAGTCGGCTCAGTTCAACAACATCCTGCTACTGGAGAACTTCCTTGACTGGGCAGCAGGCGATAGATCAACGCGCAATGTACCCGATGTGGACGAAATAGGGCCTAGAATCGGCGATGTGGAGTGGAATCCTGCATCACCAGAACGGGGTGAATTAGTCAATGTCACTTGTACTGTCACCGACCCTGGAGGCGTTCTGAATGTGTCCTTGGTATACAATAGCGTGTCAATCATTATGACACCTATTGGCGGCGATATATACGAGGCCCAGATTCCAAGTATCACGGATGGTTCTCTTGACATCGGTGTGCTTGCATATGACAACGATGAGAACTCTGCAATCAGAGAACCGTTCGCAATCGTTTGGGAGGACCCCGCAACTACAACCACAACTACTACAACTACAACCACTACTACAACTGCACCACCCCCTGCACCTCTCGACCCAATGATATTGGCGATAGCCGGCGCGGCCGCAGTTATCATTATCCTGCTAGTGGTGATTGTTCTAAAGAAAAGGTAGGTTTTGTTTGAGGTCAGACCATAGTTCTGACCTCCCCCCCTCAAGGGACCCAATGAATAGCGCTGCATCTGCCGATATTTCGAGAAGGGTCCGCAACAGCTGCCAAGAACTTGTACAATCTTATGGACATTTTATAGGTGGTTATAACGTACTGCTAAGGATTGAGTAGTGTGGATGTTCAATGCAGATTGCTGGGCCCTCCATATAATTTGGTCGCCGCTAGTTGGACGGAGACAGAAAATGCCTGTGGAGAGGACGTGAAACTTGTTGCAGATTCAGTAGGATCTGCAGAGCAGACCTCAATGAATCAGGAACCGAACATCGATCAAGGACATTGATGTCCAAGATTGTGTAAGTTTCGGGCAACGGTCGGTGCCGCATAGCTTCATATGCGCAGAATGAGGTTGTTTGTCATTAGCAGTCGTAGGGGTGGCCCAGCTTGAACGGTGCAGAAGGAGAAGCCATAGAGAGAGAGAGATAGAGAACGGTATCATTCGTTCATTTGGCTACTCTATCATTGAGTTCGAACCGGTTCTGTTTCAGAAATTCCTCACCATTTCGGGCCCACATTCAGTAACGACGGACGCAATCTTCAGAAAGCATCTCACTCGAATGCATGCCAAGGGGTATGTTATGCCAGTTGAGTTTCAGGGAAAGAGATGTTGGAAGCGTCTAGTCATTGAAGATGACCTTCAAGAAGAGATTCCGACGCCAGAAGAGATACTAAAGATAATAGAAAGAGCCAAGCAGAAAGCAAAGGTGGAACCCAGAACCAGCAAGAAGCTTGTCACAGTATCCATGACAATAGCTGATGAAATTCTACGGTCTCTTGGAAGCGCTCTTACAGAAGAGGATGACGATAACGAAATAGCCAAGGCGAGAGTTCGAACCCACGTCAAAAGGATGCGCCGCGCTCTCTGCTCGTCGGAGAGCGAGCTCATAGACTATATCAGAGTGAATGTTCCGAGTTTGCGGGGGTCTATGAAACAGCTTCTGAGCACTAAGGGGCCTGATCTTGTAATGCTCAGCCTGAGAATCATCGAATCGACTGCTCAGTAGTTTCTCCTAACCAGAAAGGTGGAGAGCTCAAGCAGGAAACCCTTGTATTTTGAATTCAATCGGAGTTGTATCTCGTCCGATGCGTTCCAATCCTAATTCAATAGCTCATCCATCAGTTGGCATGTTGCGTCTAGTGTGCCAGCTTTCTTGAGGTGGGTTTTCACTTGGTTGATCTCATCTGCGGTCATATCATGATTGCCGAAGATGCTTTGTGTAGATTACCAAATCATTTCGCACTTCATTCGATTACTGACCCACAAGATCAACATCTGAGAACGCGATAGTCGGCATGACATATCCCGAGTTCACTTGAAGATCAGTGCCAAGGATTATCTCCTTCATTAGGGATTCGTAGAGATTGCCCGTTAGTAGTCCATACTTGACCTGAGTCGTGAGTTCCCCATTCTCGATCAGACAGGCATTTCGAACCTCATTTGAGAAGGTTCCTGCCATTGGGTCGACCAGAGGATAGGCAAAGTGTTCAATATACACACCCTTGTTAATCCCGCTAATGATGTCATCAACTGACTTGGACCCAGCGGATGCTTCGAGTGTAGTTGGACGACAAGCTGCAGCGGAAACGAATCGCCCGTGGGCATCCCGAGGGGTCCTTCTTATCCCATTGCCAGTTGAAGGGAGCTCCATCTGCCGTGCATTGTAGTTGTTACGGAAATAGGACTTGAGCACGCCGTTCTCGATGATTGGTGTTGTTTGAGTTGGAGTCCCTTCATCGTCAACGACCGCACTGAGCAAGCCCATCTCTGAAAGACCATTATCGAGAACTGTAAGATTCTCATGAGCAACTCTATCGCCAACCTTGTCAGTCCAGGGGCTTGACTTGTTGTTCACCTGTTCTGCAGATGCTGCAAAACCAATCAGACTGCCAAGCATCTCGCTTCCCTCACTGGGTGCAAGCACAGCCACTATCTTCTCCCACTTATCCTTGAAGGGTTCAGCCCTGAGTACAGCAAGCGCTTGGTCTTTGAGTTTCTGCCCAATTTGAATGAAGTCAATATCGTGAATATTTCTCGACCAACACCGCTGTACGCCCTCACCCACAACACCAGAATCTTCAGACTTCGCCGTGAAATGACCGAAGACCATTGTGGACGTTGATCCAGCATTCACGCCCAGAGAGTTCTGAACATGAAGGTCGATTGAGCTTGAGCGGAGGACTCCATTTGGTACACTTACATTTTCTGAAACTGCAGCATCAACCAACTGCATTGCCTTGTCAAGCAAATATGCAGAACCGGCTTCGGCAGTCTTTGTATTGTAGAACCGGTCAAGTGAACCAGAGGGTTTCTTGGGGTCAGGAAGGGAATCGAACTTGGGATCCTCGCTGCTTATGGAAGCCATTGCCTTTGCACGGACCACGACTTCATCAGGCGACTCAGAAACAAGTGTTGAACTCGTATATCCTATCTTCTTGCCTATGATGAATTTCAGGCCAATTCCCAGCTCGATTTTTGAGTCAGCAATCTTAGGGATGTTGTCATCGATATAGATGCTCTTGGTCTTTGCCAGGATTGCAAATGCTTCAGCCTGCGTTGCACCCTCCTTTTCTGAGAGAGTAACTAGTCGTTCAGCTGCTTCTCTTACGTTCATTCAGCCACCCCCCACAACAACGCAAGCTCTCAGATGAGGTCCACCACTGGAAACGGGCACCCAGTCCTCTTCGCCCTTTCCACAATTGCCGCCAGAGAACTCTAGAGTATCGCCTACTGCATCAACAGTTTGTAGAATGTCCAACACCTTGCCAGCGACTGACACGCTACGAACCAATGCCCCCAGTTCGCCGTTCTTGATAATGTAGCCTTTGAGTGCTGACACCTGAACACCACCTCCGACAACATCTTCCATTCCGGACATTGCTTTCTCTATGTAGAGACCGTTCTTTGTGTCCGCAACGATTTCATCATTCTTACGGTCGCCCACGTCAAAGAAGGTATTAGTCATACGGGCGAAGATGCGGCGGTTGTAGTCTTGAGCACGACCATTGCCAGTTGGCTTAGTTCCCATCAAGACTGAAGTTTCCAGACTATGAAGATACCCTGTAAAAACACCGTCATTGATTATCGTGGTTTTTGATGAGGGGGTTCCTTCTGAGTCATAAGGTATGCTTCCAGGCAAACCTGGCAGGGTACCATCGTCAACAAGTGTGACCAAGTCAGTAGCGAGTTTATTACCGACCATGCCAGTCAGAAAAGACCTACCCTTAACGACTTCATCTGCTTCGCTGCCATGTCCACACACTTCGTGAGCTATAATGCCAGCCATAATCCCATCCATAACGACTGTCATCTCACCTGCAGGAGGTTTCTCAGCAGAAAGAAGGTCAATTGCTCCCTTCGCGCTTTTTTCAGCAAATTCATTTGTATCAATCGTTCGTATGAGCTCGTAGCCGCCCATGATATTTCGAATCTCATAATCAAAATGCATCCGAGTTCCTTCTCTTGCCACAGATTGAACCATTGCCACGGTGCGTATCTCATCCCATTCTAATCGAGAGCCGTTGCTATTCACTAGTCTGAAGATTCTCTTGCTGTCGTCGTAAACAGAATTTGGATTAACAATTCTCTCGTCAATCATCTGGCCTTTGTCGAGCGCCATAACGAATTCCAATTTCTCCTCCATTGGTACATCAGCAGGATTCTCTTTCACCGTCTGCCAAACGGTCTTGATCTCAGAAGATATACTGCTAAGGTCAATGGACTGTCTTGAGTGCTTGGCGCTGGCCTTTGCCATCCGCGTTGCATCAGAAATGAGATCACTCAGAGTTTCCTTTGTAATTGAACTCGTAGTTGATGCCTGACCCCAACATTCTCCAACAAGTATCCTCGCAACGACGCCAGACTTGTTTACGCTGTTGAGAGACCTTAGATCGCCATTGACCACGACCATGTGCGTTCCCTGACGCATTTCCTGCCGAATGTCTGCAAACGCGACATCACTATCGGAAATGCTCTCGATTGCCTTCTGCATAATGTCTAGCATGGGTTTCGCCGCTTGGGGCACCCGTCATTCTCGTGATAAGCGTTTGTGATGGCGCACGGTTGAGGTACCAAGAGGAAATGCTGAGGAAACAAGAGAGTGGTTATCAAACGTAGAGCGTGCCCTTCATGACTGTGACTCCAACTCCGCTGACCTTCACCTGCTCAATACCCTCAGTATCGCCCTTCACCTCAACAAACACCTTTCCCGGGCGATCCATGTAATGGCCTTGTTCGATGACGATGCTTGTCACTGGATATGTAGGAGCCATTAGACCGTGGCGTATCATGTAGCTTCCCAGGCATCCTGCAGGAGCACCAGAAACCGGATCTTCAGGGACGCCAAGAGCAGGGATGAAGACTCGCGCTTGTGCATCAGACGTCGGTTCACGCACATCCCTTGTGAAGGCACAAAGTCCCACAAAGTCGCCGCTTTCACACAATTCCACTAATGACTGCCAATCGGGAGAAATACTATCAAGGGACTTCTGTGTGGATAATGGAATCATCAGATAGGGAGTTCCTGTGCTGACGGTTTCAACCGGATTCGGGGACATGATATCAGCCAAGGAGAGACCTAGAGCGGCGGCATAATCTTTGGGATCGTAGCTCGCGAGAAACTCAGGCTGCTTATGTGTAATCTGAACTTCGTGGACGCCGGTTGCCACGTTCTTGACAATCTCCACTGGTAGCAATCCGGAGTCCGTTTCCAGATTGAATAGGGTTACTTCGTGGACTACCTCAACAAGACCTTCCTCGACCAAGACATGGAACGCAGCAATGGTTGGATGCCCGGAGAACTCAATCTCGCCTTTCGGAGTCATGTATCTCAATCGAAAGTCACCGACTCGAGACTTGGACACAAACACAGTTTCTCGAACATTCATCTCTCTTGCGATCTTGGTCATCGTTTCTGCACTCATTCGGTCGGCTCCAAGCACGACTGCTGCAGGGTTTCCTTCGTATCGAACATCGGTGAAGACGTCGACCTGCACAACTTGAAGTTCACGGTGTCGGTTCATATTCTCACGGCCTAGAAGCTATAATGCTCCCGAGTTAATTAACAATCGCATGTGGTAATCACTAAGGAAAGAAGAATGAGAAGGTGGCGGTCACCTGAGTAATCGTGGTAGGAGGGGGGAGTTTCGTAATTGAGGGCATGTACGAAAAACTAGCCCCTGTCTGAACCCTTACCACCGCATATCTATATTCAGTAAACTCCTATAAGAACTCATCTTGTGTACTGTCGTGCCACCACCAGTCTAGAACGATTCTTGGGCATTGTCTTATGGGAACGTAGATATTGCAGTACTCGTGTCAAACAGATATGGAGCTCATAGATGCAATCAAAGCGCTTCCCAAGGCCGAGCAGCATGTACATCTTTTGGGTTCGATCAAACCAGCGACTCTGATGAAAGCAATCACCGATACTGGTGTAGACTCGCCCTAC
>JAUWOA010000029.1 GCA_030612365.1 Candidatus Thorarchaeota archaeon | reverse complement strand
CCAGATATCATGCCAGGCGAGAGATATTCCTTAATCATTAGTCTTACTGACTACGATGGAAATGCGATAACTGGGGCAGTAGTCAGCATCTATCTTGACACACTTCTTGAGAGTACTCCGATAGGCACTGCAACATTCACTAACAGCAGTGAACACAGATTCAGCTCGACTCTGCCAGTTTCTTGGGATGCCTCTGGCCATTACACAGTCCGTGTTGAGTACTCCGGGACTACAGGTGTGCTAGCCTCTTCTGCAGAAACATCTGAAACGATGCATATCTTTACGGACAATGCCGATTTCGACATGTCTGGCACTCTCTCAGTGGTTGCCCCCGGACAAGTTTTCACATTCAATGGATTACTCACCGATGAGAACGGGGACCCGATAGCCGGCCGCAGTATTGAGATTGCAGTTAATTTCACAACTACAAGGACTCCAACTACGACAGGTCCGGACGGCACATTCACGGCCACAGTGACGGTTCCAGCAGAAACGGGTGTTTTCACGTATCGTATCATAATCATGTCATCCGAAACTACAGATGTCCGCTCAGGCCAGTACATGGTCAATATATCTGGCCCCGCTGAGATTCCTGCGGGGATGATGCTAATCATGTGGATTCTAGTAATCTCCGTGGAGGGCATCATTGCTCTGTTGGTCATCGCACGTTACAGACGTTCATACACCCGGTTCTTCAGGTCCTACAAGCCGGGTTTCGGATTCAATATGTCATTTAATCATCATAAAGGTAAAAGGTGGTAATGGGATGCAAACACTAGATCAGATACTTCCAATCGTCGCTCTCGCTGGCGCGATAGTAGTTGTTCTACTCTATCTATACTATGTGCGAGGGATGTTTCAAAGCCCTGTCGAATCAGAGCGGGTGGATATCCCCAGCAAACTTAGGAACATTAAGAAGCTAGCAGACGCTGGAAAGTACGGTGCGGCTATTACCCTAGCATACCGTACATTCGAGCAGATGTGTGGTTCAAAGATGGGCGCAGAACGACTCAACTTCGAAACGGCACACGAGTTCATGCAACGCATGGTAAAGGAGCTCCCTATCGATGGTGCGGCAGTCGAAGAGTTTTTGCACACCTATGAGGAGGCCCGATTCTCGCACCACGAGATGACACGTGAGCGCTATGAGTTCGCAATCAAAACATTCACGGATCTGTATCCTCGTGTTGATGCGAGCACGAAGGTAAAGTCTGAGTAACTGATGGGTGAATCAAAATGGGCTGGAAAGAGGGTCTCTGGATTGTGTTGTTTGTCCTAGTTTGCCTCCCCGCTGGATTCATGATCGGTAGCACTCTCACTGGTACCTCCGGGACTTACACACAGGACTTCTCAATCTACAACACCGAATGGAATGGGCTTAGCACATATCGATCCATGATTGAGGAAAATGGGAATCAAGTGTTGGCGGTACAGTCCTCAATGAGCATTGTTACGAGATACAATGGCTCAGCAGTGCTGGTCATCATGGGTCCTGTCAGAGATTTCAGTACAGATACAGTCTTCTCGATATTCGGTCACCTGTCAAATGGTGGCAGTGTCCTGGTGGCGGACGATTTCGGAACCGCAAACAGTTCGTTCTACTGGCTCAATGAGTATCTCTTTGACCTCATGGGTGGTGCGCCGCTGGAAGCGGCCGGCGTGAATGGATTCCTCTCCTTCACACGCGGTCTTCTTCTTGACCTAGACTCTTATGATACTAGCCCAAGATTTCCAATTATCACCGATTTCGTAGGCCATCCCGTTACAACTGGAATGAGTGACCTGCATCTCAACTGGGCCTCGACCCTGAGTCCAACATGCCTTCTCGGGTCTCCGATTGCAGCTGTTGCGTGGTCATCAACACGGTCCTGGTGTGAAACTAACACCAGCCAGTCAGACCCGAATCCGGATCCCGGCGAATGGGCGGGTCGGCTTCCTGTCGCGGGTGTGCTTGAAATTCCCAGTTTGACAGGCGGACGTTCAGGCAGGCTTGTAGCGGTCAGTGACCCCAGCATATTCACTAATGATATGCTGGAAAAGTTTGCTGGAAACCAGCGGTTCGGAATGAACATTCTGGACTGGCTCTCATTCAGTGACACTGAAACGCCAATTCTCTTCTGCGAACAACTACTCGCAGTACCTCCAGATTCAGCGGAGTTCTGGTTCGGTCAATTCCTAGGCAGAGTGATGTGGATGAGTGCCTTACCCTTCATTGCACCATTATATCCCATTATGACCGCTCTTGGTATCAAGAAGTATCTGCCAGAGATTAAGAAACCCGAAGTCAAGAACGTATCTGACGTTTTCCTAAGGAGAGGTCAGACCTATTTCAGTGAGCGGATGACATACTACCGGACTGAAGGCAATTACGCCCGGGTAATCAAGATGATATACAGAAAGATGCGGCGAGGATTACAAACGAAGCACATGTGGGACCAGTACGACTCGAAGAAGATGTGGGTTCTGGCCAGACACAAAGACCCCCGGTTGACAGAGGACAAGTTCTTCAAGACAATTCGACGAATCGCGGAAATCTCCGCAAAGCCGGGGATGAAGATCAGAGAAAGTGAAATGATGTCGCTATTCTTCTGGATGCGCGATATCGAGAAACTACTAATTGAAACATAATGAGGTGGAACAAACAGCATGACAACAGAAGATGCAATCGACCAAGGTCAAGCGGACGCGACTCAGGTGATGACCATCCAAGAAGTCCATGATTTGACAACTGAGATTATTAAAGAGTGCAGCCGGGTAATAGTTGGCAAGTCCGACATTCTCGCGGATGTGCTTATTGCGTTCCTGTCAAATGGACATGTGGTCCTTGAAGGGGTGCCAGGTATTGCAAAGACCTACATGGCAAGAACCTTTGCCTCAATCCTGGGCTGTGCATTCAAGAGAATTCAGCTCACCGTTGACACACTACCTGCTGACCTCCTGGGGTGCAACGTTTTCAACCAGAAATCAGGTGAATTTTGGTACCGCAAAGGTCCCGTATTCGCAAATCTGGTTCTGGCTGATGAGATCAACCGCTGTCCTCCAAAGTCGCAGAGTGCACTGCTTGAAGTGATGGAGGAGCGACAAGTTTCAATCGAGGGCGTTACGCGTAAGCTACCAAGGCCCTTCTTGATAGTCGCAACTCAAAACCCAGTGGAACAGGAGGGTACATACCCTCTGCCAGAAGCACAACTGGACAGGTTCATGTTTAGATTGATACTCGGCTATCCGACTGATGACGAAGAGGCTGAAATCGTCCGTCGGAAACACATTGGGATGGCCACTGATTTGCGTGTGCTCTCTGACCCTAATACAATCATTGCAATGCAAAACACCTGCAAGACAGTCTTCATAGAGGAGGACATCATTAACTACATCCGAGACATCGTTGTACGTACGCGCAACGACCCCCAGATACTACTTGGCGGCTCACCGCGCGCATCTTTGGTGCTCATGAGCGCGTCCAAGAGCCGTGCGGCGATGCGAAATCGTGATTTTGTTGTACCTGAGGATGTACGGAAGCTGTGCGTCCAGACACTCAATCATAGGTTGATTCTGAAGCCTGAAGCTGAGCTAGAAGGACTTACAGTCCAGCGCGTCGTTTCAAAGATACTTGGCGAAGTAGACTGTCCAAGGTAAATGAAAGAAGATACGTACATGATGCCGGAGACGATGTGAAGTGATCACACAAAGAGGCTTTGTAGTGCTGTTCGGAGGCGTCCTGCTCCTTACGAGTGGATTCGTTTTCATCAACACCTACTTGGCCCTGCTGGGAGTCTACCTCATAGTAGGGCTTGTCGTGACACTCCCCTTCTTTGCGTTGACCGCCAACATAGCCGGTATCGAGGTAGATCGCCAGATTGACAAGGTGAAAGTATTTTCGGGGGATTTCCTACGTGTGCGGGTCACTATCAAGAACACGTCAAGACGGCATTTTGATTTCATTGAAGTCTGGGACCGCTACCCAGAAACTTGGATTCTAGCCATTGGCGAGAACTTCATCGCTTCTCGAATAGAGCCGGGGAGCAGCATGACATTCTCGTACATCCTGCAAGCACGGATGCGGGGGCGTTACTTCTTGGGTCCCACCGAGGTGATTATGCGTGATCGCCTGGGGATGCACTACTTCAAGCGTGTATTGAAGGAGAAGACAGAAGTTCTCGTTTATCCGACTTGGAAGGATGTTCGACGTCTTGAGGCGATGGGCAAGCAAAGGCAGCTTGGTCTCATGTTTGGGTCTCATAGGACAAAGACTGTTGGAATGGGAACTGACTTTGCGGGTTTTCGACAATATGTGCCCGGGGACCCCTTCAGGTTGATTGATTGGAAGAGCAGTGCAAAGCGTGGTGACATGGTCATCAAGAAGTTCGAGATGGAGAAAAATATCCAGATTGTGTGCATGGTTGATTCTAGCGGAAGTATGGGCAATGGCTATCCAGAGAACACAAAGCTCGAGTATGCAATTCGCGCGGCAGTTCTTCTAACGCATATGG
Source organism: Candidatus Thorarchaeota archaeon (assembly GCA_030612365.1). Classification (GTDB taxonomy): domain Archaea; phylum Asgardarchaeota; class Thorarchaeia; order Thorarchaeales; family Thorarchaeaceae; genus WTCK01. The sequence goes on along the minus strand of JAUWOA010000029.1, from coordinate 15,914 downwards.
GGATGGAGAGAAAAGATCTTGTCGGCACATGTGTCTTTTCAGATGTCGTGCATTCGTATGTTCCACCAAGTACGCATCCCAATCATATGTATGGGGTGTTGGAATCCCTTGCGATGGCCGAGCCAAGTGGTTGGAGTGACTACGAAACCGCAGTTGAATACGTCACCACACAGACAAGAAAACGTTCATTATTCATCTGGCTGACTGATCTTGAAGAGAGTCCAGCCCCCCTATTGAATGCCATGAAGACTGTGGTCGCAAACGGTCACAAAGCTATGGTGATCAGTCCATTCGGTCCGTGGTTTGAGGTTCCGGTCGGTCAGTTTGGTCCGGTCGAGAAAGTCCTTGCCGAGGCTGTTTCGGAGGAGCTCTGGGAGCGGCGCAGCAAAATCTCACGCGCATTAGCACGTTTTGGAATAGCGGTGGTCAACGTGGGACCTGCGGATTTCTTGCCTACCATCATCAAACAGTACGAAGATGCAAAACGAATGGGGGTTGCGATGTTTTGAAGGTGGTCACGTGGATTCTGCGCATCCTCTCAGCCGCTACTTTCGTATACATGGCCTACATAGTCTATATGGCTTTGGATGAGTCAAGCGCATGGGGTTGGAGTGCTCCATACGACTTCGTTGTTACAGTGTTTCATCTTCTCTCCTTACTTGCTTTCTTCCTATCAGTTCTGATAATGAATGGACTGACAGCAGCGATTTTCGGAGGTCAGTTACCAGACCAGACGGTTGCCTGGTTGTATAACACACTGGTTCTGAACTTTTGGAATCTGCAGCCCTATGGAGTAGATGGTCCCATCTCAGACGTCAATATGGTCTTCCAGAGCTTCCAAATGGACCTCTTTGGTGTTATGCAATCTCTCTGGGACAATACATTCAGCTTTCTTTTCTTCCTGCTAGCAGGTCTTGGTATTGCCTTGTTTCTGCAATCACTTGTAAGAATGGATCACAAGTTCTCTGGCGGCGCTTTTCTTTCAATTCAATCTATTCTAATTATAGGTGCCTTCAGAGGTCTGACGGTTCCCAACTTCACAATCTTTCCAACTGACATTATTATGTTTCTCACGAGTTCTCCACAGATTCTGGCACTTGTTTCCTTCGCCTATCTGGAGTTTAGCTATCAGATGATCTATAGTCATTCGGTAGGTAGCCCGGTAGAGACCCGGGAGGAAACCCTCAAGACACAACTCCTGGCGCTTCGCCAAGCTACACGGAAACAGGATGCTATTGAGCGCGGCGAGAAGATCAGAACAACAGCAATGAGCCGTTCTTCTGGTGCAACAGCATTTTCATTTCTTAGAGAGGCGATTGAGCGGAAAATGTTCGGTGGTACTGAGGCTCTTGAGAACCTTGATGCTGTGAGCGATGTGCGTCGTCTCCAACACTTCGTTGATGAGATACTACTGAGTGATCCCAATGCAAGAGAAGAGCTCACAGCCAAGGCTGCTGCTCCATCAGAGAAATTCGTGATTGGCTCGACCATTACGGGGTCAGCAATGCGTTTCTTAGGTGTAGTGATTATCTCATTCTTGATGATGAGTCCTGCATTGTTTGTTTCTATGCTCAATCTCCCTCCAGGAGTTGAATACAGTGCAGAGCTTCTCGAACTAGAGTTCATACTAATTTTCCTTCTGCCTATCTCATTGCTTTTCGTCTTTGTTTCTGTAATTATAGGGTGGTTCTCACAGCGGGAAGAGGTAGAAGTAGTGGAGCTGACCAAGGAAGAGAAGGAAGCAATCAAGAAACATCGTGAAGATCTGAAGAAGAAAAAGAAAGCTGCGGTTAAAGCTCGAAGGGCGCGCAAGAAGGCCAAGAAAAGGCGTAAGACCGAAGAAGAACACGACGAATGGGATAAGGCTCTTGAAGACACGTACAAGCGGTAAAGCCCTCTCGTTTGGTCGAATGCTTTGTGGATACCACCTAGGCAAATAGGATGATTGCGCTCCAGATCACCCATATCGCGACTACTATCGCTTCTCCTGCCACGACGCCGCTGAGAATGCGGCTCATCTTCTTGCGAAGTGGACTAGATGTGATTTCATGGCCAGTGGAATCAGGCTGGAAACCGTCCTGCTTCTTGATTCTATAGTCTATGTACGCGCCAAATAGCATCGCCACCGCTGTTGCAGGTGGGATTAGAACACCAACGACGAAACTCATGGGGCTCATATCCCTCTTGCTTAGCTCTCTCCCTACAATGAGGCCGGCGACTGTAAATGCAATGAGATAGAGGAAAATCAATTCCTGAGGCATTCCTGGGAACTGATTTACTCCTGGAATCTCAAGGTTTCCTATTCCCTGCAAGCTCAACACGATGAAGCCAAAGAGATGTGCAGCCGGGCTCGGAAACTCAGAACCCCCAAAGCCATACGTCGTGAATATGGCATAGATCATCAGTGAGCCAACGAACGTGCTGAGAACCATTCCGATGGATACTGCTTTCGCGATGTCCCTGCCGCGAACACCGGTGAACCGTCCCAGTTTCATATGAATCAACAACGCTATTGCGGCAACTTGGAGAGTTTCAAGCATAGACATGAATACGGTTACGGACTGAAATGTTGAGCGCAATAAAAGAACCGCAGGGATGGCAACCATGTCTGATATGTAGCCTGCAAGCATCCCTGTTTCGCAGATTGCACGAGCTGTGAAATACGCAGAAACGATTACAAGGGGGGTGCCGATCACGAACAATGACCAGTGAATATGAAGATTCGGGAATATTGGGACCACCCCGAATATCAAGATACCAACGATTGCATAGAGAGTCAAAGAAATGAATATCACCCAAATCGGTAGCTCTCCTCTATTGTCCCGCAAGTATGCTCTAGGATTGGTAACCATCTCATGCATCTCTTCTCGCATTGCTTCGATTGAGAAGAGAAATCCCTTTGCTCGCTTGAGCCTTGGCACTTCAGAGATATTGTGCGGGTTTTCAATTACAAAGCCCTCGCTTTCCTCCTCGGAGCCAGTCGAGGGGGAATTCACAATCTCTTCGAACTCCTCTGGTTTCATCTCTTTCTTCCTACTTGCAATTACATCACTGGCCATAACTGATACAAACACACCTATCGCAAGATAGAGAATTTCAGCTCGCTTCAGATGTTCCTCATACGTGATAGGTAGAGCCCCTTCGAGAAAAATCCAAATTAGCATTGAGGCTATGCTGCCTGCGAATATCACTAAAGTTCGTTTCCAACCGACGAAGAACCCTATGCTGGCAATTAGCGGTGAGTTTGAGATTCCTATCCACTCTGGGATAGCTCCTGCGGCAGGAATGATGGATTTGAACGCATTTGGAACCGCCATAAGGGAGCCCGGATCCGAGCCTTCAGCAATCTTTGTTGCTCCGACCCAAGCCGCTGAAGCTGCAACTCCAATAAGCACAGTACGTTTGGCAGTCTGATCCAATCCCATTGAGATGATTGTTTCAGCTTGAGGACGCACCTGTGGCCATGGCTCGTCTTCAAAGCGTTCTCTTAGAGGTGCCAAGAGGAGCAAACCGAAAATTACACTTATTCCCGTTAGAACTACGATGAACGGGTACGTGATAAGAGCTGGTGGTCCATATGCGATTTCAGGGGCGAATATTGCAATTGCTGGAACATTGAAGAGGACGCTTACGCTTATCATAGCCGATGAGTTGGAAATTGCCACAACGATTGTGTTCTCTTCCTTCGTGTATTTGCCCCACACACTGAGAACAATCGCACCAAGCATTTCAGCGCCAATAATATAGACGACTCCTACTTTGAGTGCTAGGTAGATACCCAAGAATGTGTAAATTAAACCAACAAGAAGCCCTGTAGCGATTGCGCGTTTGGTCAGGGGAAACTTGGGTTCAGTCATGACGCCAGCATAGAGTACAATCCCTCCAATCGCCATGATGACAACCTCCGAGAGGAGGCCTAGCATGACTGCAGCCATGGCATAGGTAATCATGACTAATATCAGAAAGACAAGAACCTTCTTTGTGGGAGGTTTTTGGGTCAATGAGGCGACGATCAGTACGACCTCTATGTAAATTGCCAGCCACACAAATGGATCGTCGTATCTCCCCGTGGACAACACGAAGAGCCCATAGACAAGCCCTGCAAGGAACATCCCCCCCATTAGAGCTCTTGTTGACCTTTTTGGCACTTTCTAGGGACCTCCTCTTTTTTGAATGCGTGTGTTCGTTTTTGTGGGTTAGGTTAGTCACCATTCACGGACCCGAAGAGTAGGGGTTCAGAACGGCTTCGTTATTTATTGTTTATGACGGCCTCCAATATGCCCAGAACTTGGTCAGCCATTATTCCTCGTATTAGAAGCGTCTTATCGCGTGATTTGGAGCCGCTGACCAAGATGACATCCGCAGTGGATAGTTTCAACAGCTTTGCTACCCGTTTTAATAGCTCTATGTTGGCCTTTCCTTCTCTTGCTGGAGCTCTAAGGTTCAGAATGACGTATTCCGCGCCTATCTCTGCAATGAATGATGTAGCTCTAGATCTTGGTTTCACGACCACTCTCAATAAGACGCCGTCTGCTGTGTCTTCAATTGCCATCTTGGGCATGTGAGTTGAGCACATCGTACGCCATAAGAGTATGTTCTAAGAAATTAGACTGAAGGCTATCAAGAATTTCCTTATATGGGAAATAGCTTCTTGAGTTTCTCGAAGACCGTTTGACTATGTTCAACGGGGTGAACATCATGGGCGATCCTGTAATGGATTCATACACAAAGGCGTACAACGATTCCGGAAAGATGATTCAAGCTTTTGGAGTGATCACCGGTGGCGGGCAAGTATTGTGGCAGAGCGACAACTGGGATCTCAGCGCAGATGCTAAGAGCTTAGTTTCAGCAGTTACCAGTAGAGCTGCCAGCGTGATGCAGAATGAAGTGAAGTACAGCACATTAAGAACGAGTCCAGAAAGTCTCGTGGCCAGAAACACCGGTGGCAATGGAACTCTGGTATTAGCCAAGATTGAAGGTGACAAATGGGTAGTTGCTTGGGCTGCGAAAGAAGCTGCACCCGATGGAATCTACGTCGACGTAGATCGGGCTGCCAAGTCTCTTAAAGGCAAAATATGATTACAACAGCTGAAACGCATGGATCGGGGGCTACCTATATGGACTCCCCTTCACCACAGCTCGGAGATCCATTGTGAATCAGTTTCGGTGGTAATGTCATGGGGTCAATCATTGAGGATGAGTGGGCAAAGCTCTACTCCAGCAATCCCCGCATGCAGCGGTTCGCTGTTTGCAAGGAATCAATAATAGTCTGGCAGACTGGTAACTGGAATCTAGTGAACGATGTTTCAGACCTGGCACAGGCCCCCAAGAATGCGGCTGATACAGTGAACGTTAATGGGGTCACTTACCGCAGGATAAGCTCTTCTTCCGATTCTTATGTGGCAACAGCTGAGAATAATCAAGGTCATTTTCTGATGGCATCTATCGATCGGACTGCTTGGCTACTGGGTTGGGCTACTCCTGAGTCCATCCCCGAGTTGGCTGTTATTGACCTAGCAAGATCTGCGATTCGGCTCAAGGGATTGATCTAAACACATCTCAGTGTCTGATTCCACTTGAACTAGCACATTCATGCTATTCCTCGGCTTTTCCTGAGAATCAGGCTCATGTAACAGAACTCTCTCCGTTGCGCAAAGAATAAGAGGTGTTCTACATTTCTACATACTCAGCTTCCTATTCGAGGGAACTAATCAATGACGGTTGCTGCATTCATTCTGCTAAAAATATTAGGCGGCGACAATAGGACCATTCTGAAAAAGTTCAAAGCCATGCCAGAAGTTGTGGAATCCTACATCCTGTTCGGCGCTTGGGACTTGATAATTCATGCTGAGTTCGCGGATAATGACGCGATGAGCAACTTTGTTGTGGACAAAATTAAAACAGTTGAAGGTGTGGGCGAAACGCAGACCAACATCTGTGCTTCTAGATAGATCCTGTTGATCGGTAATTAGAGGAACCTCACTGCAACCCAATGATGCTGCATTTTGGTTTACTGCATGCCACTGTATGTCTGAGGAGTCACTAGGTGTCCGAGAATAGTATCTCCTGCATTCTTCTCTGAATCTGCACATACTCATCCGAGCCCATCGAGTAGATATTCAACATCAACTCAAAAAGTTCTAGTACCTCTGAGTCAGCCACATCGCCTCGAATCATCTTGGCAATCTTCACGCGATACTCCATCTGCAATCGAGTACTCTTCAGCCACAACTCTGAAAGCTCATTGCCACTCTCCGGGGAGATATTAAGATCAAATATGCTTGCAATCTTCTCTCGCCCCTCAGAAATTTTGCGCTTGATGTGCGCCTCGTCAGCTGATGGATCCGCTCCAAGTAGCACGAATCCCTTGGCCGTACGACGGTAGTAGTCTGTGGTTCGTTTACCCGTTGTGACTGTGCCGTACTTGATGACATAGCCGCTTTCAATCAACTTGGGGAGGTGGTGATACAGTTGATTCTTCGTAATGGCTTCACAGCAGTCAGACTGGGTCGATGCCTTAACAATTTCGACAACAGACATGGTGTTGCGTTTCACCATTTTCTGTCGGATGATTCTCTCATTGGTTTCCTCATTGAATTCCTCGGTCGTCTGAGTATCATCAATGCCTTGCCTCAGCACTTGGATAATTTGAAGCCTTACAGGCTCCGCAAGTTCATCGCATTTCTGCTTGTCATAGACGAATTCGACCTCTTTCTGAGGCTTCTTGCCCTCTTTAGTGAGGACAATGTCCTTCAGAGTGTCGGTTTCGTTTTTGAAGACTGTATTGATGTTTCCCAAGTTGAATGCCTCGCTTTCTACTGCATTTCCAAGTTGGATATCTTGGTTTGCGCTATTTAAGTTTCTGGTACAAACCATTTGCTCGGCACGCATTTTGCGCTGAATAGTTTGTGACACAAACCTTATATGGGTTTACACCTGTACTATAGATAGCAGAATGGTTTGCTTTACACACCTTCTGGCTAACGGTGAAACACAATGGCACTGTCAAAAAATACACGGAACTCATCTGTAACACAGAACGCAAAGGCTGCTAAGGTCCTGTCGACCAGAGCGCTAAATCACGCATACATCTATCGGAGGTGATAGAACTGGCACTAGCAAAAATAGGTACGAACGAGAGGAAGGATCTCCTGAAGAAGACTGTTTCAACAAATGCAGTCGCATACGCATATCTCTACAACCGATAGAGGGGGATTGAATGGTAGCCGACAACAATTCCGTTCAGTCTTGTGCTGAAGACAAGGTAGATGGGCCCTTGCGCACCCAAGCTCATTATGTAATCACACGTGAGGAAGTTTTCGCGTGGGACGCCACGTAAGAGCTTCACTCTGATTTTTCGTAGTCATCTTGGTGTCAGGATGAACTCAATCTCATGAAGCAGATCCGCGATTGCCTGACCCATATCCGTCAACGCCAGATACGGATTCCCTCCTTCTCCACGGAGTTGCATTACGAGTCCCGATTCTGTCAGATCTCGCTTAATCTGTTCGAAGTCCAGCTCCGACTCGTGAATGGCCTCCAATGCCTCTCTCATTTCCACCTCGAACCTGTCGCCCCACTTCAGATGTAACAAGAACTCCTTCACTCTGGGCTGAGAAATGTACTGTATATTCATTGATGCATCATCGAAACGTGCAACAGAGGAGATAAGAATGGTGTGCTGTTACTCCAAGAATGACAACAACCCCTAATCCCCTCGTCTGAGTATTTGCACATGTTCTGCATTTATCTTAAATCGAGCCAAACATACAAAAACTGGGATGAGGATATGCCGAGCACAGAGAGATGTCATTCTTGACGGCTGACAAAGAACCAAGATGCATATTGTGCAATGGACTTTCCATTAATGATAATCCTCTTCTAGAATTGAGAGGATGGATCCGTGCCATGCTTGAACGGGATGGCTTAGCACATCATCCATGCATGGCAAGGATGGCCAACGATGTCGCTTTCAGTAAGGGCGATATTCCTTGGGATATATCCCAACCGCACCCCGCTCTGGTTAATCTAGTAGAAACCAAGCGAATGGCGCCCGGGAGAGTATTCGAACCAGGTCCCGGTTTGGGCCATGATGCGGTGTACCTCGCTTCCAACGGATTCAGAGTGACTGCATTAGATATTTCAAAAGAAGCAGTATCTATGCTTCGAAAACGTGTTGAGAAACTGGGGCTTGATGTGGATCTGATTGTCGGGGACGTGTTGAGGGACAGCCCCACGGAAGAAGAGTTTGACTATATCTTCGAACGGTCAGTTCTTCAGACGCTGCCGCCCTCACAGCGTGCCCACTACGTCCTGGGCATGTCCGGGATTCTAAAACCGAAGGGCGAATACATTGGCATAATACGAGGTCCACGAACCCCTATGCCAGAATCGCAGCCCTATGCATTTACCAGAAACATGATAGAGCAGCTTCTATCCACGCATTTCAGGAATATCGAGATAACTAGAGTCGCCTCAGGATTCAACAGTGGCCAATCAGAGTACTTCCTTGTGATTGCGTGTCGACGCTAGTCTAAGACTCCACCACTGCATTTTCGGTCTGCAAGTCATATCCCCCTGAGTTGCTTTCGTGTGCAGCTGCTCGCTTAGAACTGAAGGCAAACATTAGGAATGCTACTATCGACATCATGGCGGCATTAATCATTATGGCAAGATAGCCTGGCCATATTGAAATTAGGAGAAACGCAATCAATGGTCCTATTACGCCGGAGATTGACATGACTGACAGCAGAAGACCGGATGCCGTAGACTTCTCAACATTGCGTTCAGTCACGTGCTTCAGCGCACCAACATAGAGACATGCCCACGCAAGCCCAAGTAGAATCTGCGTTGGGAGGACTTCGAAGATATTTGTGATAAGAGTGAAGGAGGCGAAAGCCATTGCGCTCGTGATTAGGCCAATGGAGATTAGTTTTCTACTATCAAAGCGATCGGTTAGCCAAAGCATGAACACTACCTGAGCTAGGGCATTTGTTGCCTGGATGATTCCAATCATGAACAAATCCGCTCCCTCTAAGCTGAGAAGGAAAAGGGGCCATAGGGCCCACATAGCATGGGCACTACTATGCCTAATGAGCATCCCGAGATAGACTGGGAAGTTTCGCTTGATCGTTTCAATTGGAAATAGCGGAACTCTCACCCGTACTCTGGAAACCGGTGGTAGCGTCAGAGCGCTCAAGAATGCTATCAGGAAGAAAGAAGATGAAATCAGGAAGGCGTAGTGAATATCGAGGCCTGCTGCAAAACCAGCGATGACTGTGCCTATTCCCCATCCAACGGCACCAAATGAGGCAAACTTCCCCATCTTCATTTTAGAGTCATGCGCGTAAGCTGCCAGTGCTCCAGGATACACACCCACACAGAAACCGGTCACGATTCTAATCATCAGGAGCATTTCAACGCTATCTGCTAGGAACAGAAGTGCAACGCTCAACGTTGAAGCCAGAAGCCCCGCACGGAGAATGAGTCGTCGTCCGTGGATATCCCCGGCTCTGCCGAAAATGTAGCTAGAGATGAATACAGCTGCGGAGTAAGCGCCCGCAATCCAAGTGACTTGGATATTACTTGCTCCTAGACCTTGGAGAAAAATCGGGACGTATGTGAAGGATGAGAGTATGGCCGCCCCTGCCATTAGCTGCACGGTTTCAGTCCTCAAACACAGTCACTGGACCGCTCCTTCGCCATCAGTCTTTTTAACAGTCTGGTAGGGTTGTCGAAGTAGAGAGCAGCTTGAGGTCATAGCAAAAGCAATTATCTCTTCATCCTAATACCAACTAGGGACGGTATGCGAAGTGGTTTCAGCCAGAACCAAGTTCATAATCATCACTCTGGATGAGTTAGCGCTAGTACCGATTGCTGTTGTGCTTGCACACTTCTTCGCACCAGAGTACACGGTATTAGTCGCTGTCGTGGGAATTATCATTGCAGCAATCTTTGTGCCTATCAAGTACTACTTGGTGTATCCTACGCTTAAACAAACTGAGTCTCATCAGCTCTACAATCTGATCGGAATGACCGCTGTTGTGACTAACACTGTGACGAGTACATCAGGGAAGATACGGCTTGGTTCCGAGATATGGGACGCTCTCTGTGATGAAGGAACTGATTTTCCAATCGGGTCAAAGGTACGAATAGTTTCGAGAGAGATCTTCAAGGTCCACGTTGGTCCAACTGAGGATGTGCCAGAGAACACTGAGTTTCATTCGTGAAATCACTTGGCGTTGCTTAACAGGAACTGAAAGATGAGTTGAATCGTCTTTTCTACATCTTCAATGTTAATGGTTTCGAAGCTGCTATGAGAGTATCTGCACGGTATCCCAATAGCTGACACCACTTGACCCTGTGAAGCTATCTGGGAACCATCAGTGGCATAGTTATGATACACAGCTCTCTGCACCGGAATTCCCAGATTCCTTGCTAAAGCGAATAGTTCCTGATTCTGCTTGTGTGAGTAGTGTATCTGATTGTCCTTTATGACAATCACAGGGCCTTTTCCCAGAGAAACACCTGCTTCGCCTGATGTACCGGGATAATCGTATGCGAGGCCAATATCAACAACAAGCACTCCATCAACATCCAAGTTTCGTGCGATTGCTGCTGCACCGTTGGCTCCCAGCTCTTCCATAACCGTGCTGACGAATGTGAGTGTTGGACGGTCCTTTTCGGGAATCTTGGACATCATCTCAGCAAGCTTGACCATTATCACAAGACCAACGCGATCATCGAATGATTTGCCGCATAGATTGTGTCCAATTTTCTCGATTGGTGCAGCATAGATGACTGGATCCCCAATCTGTATCCCTGCTTCAGCCACTTCCTCTGCTGAACCTAGACCAACATCTAGGAACACATCCTCCCACTTGGGAATCTTCTTCTTCCCTTCAGTGCCTGCTATGTGAGCAGTCTTCACACAAAACACTCCCGGAATGAAACCACCCTCTGTCATGACAAGCACCCATTGTCCTGGTAACAGTCTCAAATCCGGAATGTATCCTTGAGTGTTCCATTTCGCTCGGATGAACCCGTTCTCGTCAATGTTGCTAACCAGGAATCCCACTTCATCTGCATGTGCTACTATCGCGTAATGTTTACTCGTGCCCTCCATGGTAGCAATGAGATTGCCAATTTTATCTTCGGAAACATCTCTGCAGTAGTCCTTGACCAGCTCCTTGATTTTCTCCTGAACGAGAGTTTCTCTTCCTACGGGCCCAGGAGCTGCACACAGCGTTTTGAGCAAATCTAGGATATTCTCAAACAACTCGATTCCACCTCACAATCCTGTGAAACCGTCACTTAGGAGATACACCATAGGTGTTTGCTATTGAAATGTCGCATATCCGGTTGCATCCAATCAACCTTTCAAAAAGAACGAATCATCAAGATTCATGATAGATACGAGGTATTCCTGCTTCGTATAGTTCTCCGATTACCGTTCATTGTGAATTGTACAAAGTTGGACACAGAAGTCTAGTACGTCCAGAAAACGGCACTGGACTACTCCATGAGGAACCTTTCCAAGTGTATCGTATTCCTCAGAGGTCAATGTCGTATTGGTCCATATAAAGCCCACAATGGAACTATCTAGGTATGTCCAACTTTGCACCAGCTGATTATTACCCGCGCATAAATAGCTAGGTCAGACTTGTACTGTATGGCATTCGAAGACATCCTGCTCGGACTCGCTGTAGGACTGCTTCTCACACTGATTGTCTATCTTGCCATGAGTGCGCGTCTCAGGCATCGCATCTCATTGGTTGAAGCAGAATTCAAACAGCTCTGGGCTGAACAGGAGAAGGGGATTAGGAAAGACGTCGCAGACCGTAGCCGCTATGTGCTTAAGGGAAAGATTGCCGAACACATGGTTCCTCTCTTGGGTGACATCTTCAAGTATGACCCATCAGATGCAAGGTTCATCGGAGCGCCCATAGACTACCTAATCTTCGATGGTTACACTGCAGTGAAGGATCTGAACTCAGATGAACCGATTACCGTGATTCTGGCAGATGTAAAGACAGGAAATGCAAGACTCAGCAAGACTGAACGTAGGATCAAGGAAGCCGTGGAAGCAGGGCGGGTTCGCTGGGAAACGATTCGTCTTGATTTCTAGCATCCCAAGTGCCTGCTTCGTCTATCTCTGCAATGAACATGATGTATAACTGAGAATCACGGGCCAACAGCAAAGGTTGGTTCCTCACTGGGTGCTTCTTTGATTGGATCTGGCTGCTGCCATCTCGGTTCAATAATCCGTTCCCGAATAAGCCTTCCAGCAATGCCACCAATGGCTCCTATTCCTATGCTAATCGCATACATAACTGGCGTGACGATTAGCAGAATGACGACCATCGTGATGGCCTCCACTAGGGACATCTCTTCGTCTGGGAACATATTCCTAAGCGAATACATGGGGACAAACAAGAGTATGCCTAATAGGGTAGTTTCCGGATTCCATAATTCTGGATACAGGTATTGAAAGAAAGTAACCGATACTACCACACCTCCTACCAATGCCACGAAGGCGCTCAGGAGCCCACCGCCAATATCTGTAGCCAGCATTCCGACAACAAAAGCAATTACAAACAACCCAGGAATAGTTCCCAGATACATGGAAAGCCAACTGAACTTCAGATCTGTGATGAACATGGCTATTCCAACGATGCTGGCAACCAACACCTCTTTCCGACGCATCGACTTAACCACCGAACTGATTATGCAATCTGTATGGGGCCAGTTGCTTATGAATTGATTAGATGCTAGATTGCCGCAACTGGAATACTATCAGACCAGCAGCTTGCGACCCACTAGAGCACCAAACTCAGTTGCTCTCGGAATCTCCTCATCGGCGAGTGGTCCTCTTCTATCTTCAACTAGTGCAGAGAATCCGTCGACCACCAACTCCATACCTGACAGCTTCTCTTGGATTATGGTTTCCAACTTGGCAACTGCGATACCAATGTTGCCGCCCGTATATGTGTCAAAGGCAGCACCAATCTTACCATTCAGGTCTACTATTGCCGCCCGATCAATGAACTTCAGTATGTTTCGCGCAGGTTCTTGATTATGGTTCGGACCACCAAACAGAATCGCATCATACCTCAACAGGTCATTTGTGTGGATATCGCTGGTCTTCTTGATTGAGCACTCAATATCCCCGACTTGTTCCATTCCGTCCTTGATTGCTTGGGCGACACGCTTCGTGTTTCCGTAAAGGCTTTCGTAGACAATGATAGCTTTCTTCATATATTCTCGCCGTGTCATTTTCTACCGAGTTCCACTTATCTGCGTTACTAGTGACCCGCCAGATTTGATGTCACTGCCCGGTTTGCCAATATGAATTAAATTAAAGGAGTTGAATTCTTGGATTTAGCAAGGCGCCATCGTTTTGGCATGGCTTTTCATTATCCCCTCATGATAGCATGATATGAATGCCATCCGATGGAATTCGTCATATAACGCAGAGGCAGTCATCTTGAATCGTAGAACCACTTTCCTAGTTATAGTAGTGATCTGTCTGGTGGTTTCAGTTTCGTTTGTGCTTCTTGTGTATAATAATCAACTAGCTCGGGATGATGTGCCCCCGATAGTGACGATTACTACACCAAGTCCCGGTGAGGTGCTTACAGGCTCAGTTGCGATCACTTTTGATGCGACAGATGAGAATCCAATTGACGTGTACGAGATTTACATTGATGACCAGCTGAAATCAACAACGCAGTCGTATACATGGGATACCACTACTGAGAGTAACACAGCGCACTCAGTGAGATGCCGTGCTAGGGACACATCTGAGAATTGGGGTGAGGACACAATCTCCGTGTCTATAGATAATGGTGACAGCAACAACGCCCCTCGAATCTCGATTAGCAGCCCTCACGATGGTCGAGTTGTATCTAACACGACTACAATCAGTATTTCTGTGACTGATGAAGAGAACCTGATTGCGGACATTTACATCGACGGCTCTTACTTGACCACCGCTAATACCTATGACTGGAATACAACTGTCTACACAGAAGGATTGCACACCATATACACTCAAGTGACTGACAGCGGCGGATTGACGGACTCTGACAGCATAGAAGTGCTCGTGGACAACGTTGAGTCAACGACCAAACCATTCAGCGGCACATTCAAGGTCATGACGTACAACATAGAGGAGTCTGGTTACAATCCAGATTGGAAACACGTAGTCTGGGAGGAGAATCCAGATATTCTCATTCTCGAAGAAACTGGAACTTTCGATGACAACGGGAATTCCACTCTAGATGCGATTGTCAACCAGTTTAACGCATATTTCGTTAATGAATCACCATATGTCGGGTACTGTGCACAATGTATCTACTACCTCACAAGTGGAGAGGCAATCCTAAGTCGCTTCCCTGTTGTCAGCTTCAATCAGATTTCGGTTGTTCCATTAGATGATGGTTCAGATTATGATGTAACGCACGACTTCATTGAAGCAGTAGTTGACATCAACGGTACCAATGTACATGTTTTTGGAGCACACCTCAAGGCCATGAGTGGAAGCAATAACGAATGGAGACGTGAGAGAGAAACAGAGGGCATCATCAATTACATGGACAATCTGGGAGATGTCCCGATAATGTATCTCAGTGACCAGAATTCGTTCTCTCCGGACGACACAGGGGATCTTGCACCGCATGGAGACTTAGGCTATGGTCCTATGACCATGATGTTGTATCCGGATGACCCGACCTATGGTACATACTCATCAACAGTGCATAACTTCACTGATGTATTCAGGACTCTGAATCCAACCGACCCGGGATACTCCTTCGGACACCAGAACCCCTCCTACTTGGCACGCATAGATTACATAATTGTTAACTCCTTCTTCGTCGACAAGCTTCTCAACTCAACCTGCGGTGACACATACTCTGCTAACACAGGGGCGGACCACTATTCTGTGGATGTATTCATCCAGTGGAACACCACTCTAATTCCAGCACCTGCTTCATCCAAATCAGTCACATTCATTGAAGCGGCACCTGATAGCTCTGGTCCTGCAAACTTGCGGCTTGACGAAGACACAAACCCATATCTTTGGCGCCCTGCAAAGAACATCCTTAAGGTTCATGTCAGCTGGGCTAAGCATGGGACAAAAGACCTACCGGGATTCGAATGGATATCTCCGCTTCATAGATTCAGGGAATCTTGTTCATAGGTGGGCTGCGGCAAAGAAGCTGGGCCGCAGATTACGACCTGGCGAAGTTGTCCACCATAGCAATCGGATCAAAATGGACAATCTCAGGAAGAATTTGAGAGTATTCTCTTCTCAGAAGGAGCATCAGGCACATCATATCAAGAAGGCCTGGGAACGAACCAGACGACCGAAGAGCCGCAGGCGCCGCTGACGCACGTGAAACGACGAAGCACAATAAGGTTAAAGAGCCACTTGGTCTGAATGTATACGGGCGCCATGGAGGGCTTCTTGTACTGTTGTGGAAGAGTTCACCTCCTTCCAAAGCTGGTTGTACGGTGTGAAGCTCCAGGGGCGCCCCCCTCAAAGATTAGGATGCTTTCTTTTCCCGTGGTCTGTGGATGCTCACTTAGGGGTATGGTGAGGTTGTAAAGCACCGGCAATAATCCGAATCCTAACAATCTGTCTTCTCTTCCACTCACATCACGAAAACGGAATACAGTCTTATCAACCGTATTCAAGGGACTGTGCATGAAGTCGCAAAATCAACGAACCGAGAAAGAAGAATGAATCGACTTCAGAACAATCCGCCCAGGAAGAACACAAGAGATCCTGTCACATTGAAGAGCATGTGAACCAGAATTGCTGGCGCAAGGCTCTCGGCTTTTTCGCAGTAGTAGCCTGCAATGATTCCCACGATAAACGCTGAAACGACTGTAGCAGCTACAGAAACGAT
>JAUWOA010000173.1 GCA_030612365.1 Candidatus Thorarchaeota archaeon | reverse complement strand
TATTAACACTTTGCTGCTCATATCGGGAACGAAAAGTCGAAAGGTTCCGATGTTGAGAAATGGTTACTACACTGTTTAGGATTGGAAAATGTCGATTAATCGTTCGACTCCGAACGAACATTCGCATCTCCAGAAGAAATTGTCATTGCTTCGTTGTGAGCATTTACATGGCTTTGTGTTCAAAAAGGCACAAGTAACTAAATAGACCGGTGAGAAGGATGTCTGATGACGAACCACTGCGCACAGTGTACGAACTGGTTCAGCTTATGTCTTCTCTTAATGAGACCCGGAGAGCGATTCTCCTTGCGCTAAGCCACATGTACCCTCGAAGTGTGAGCGGTGTTCAACTAAGCCGCCTCATTGGCTACAGCGGGAAGTCAAGAAGCCTTTACCGAGGAGTCTTGACTCACATGAAGGAAGATAACATGATCTTGATCGATGAGCTCACTCCAAGACTTCACGCAATCAGAATCAATAGTGAGCACCCTCTGTTGTCAGTGCTTGTTGGGTTGTGCAGAGAATATGGGGAAGATACTTCGAAGCTCTATGCAAAAGCATTGGAGGAGTAAGAATGGATTGCCTTCTGAAACATGCACAATGCCTGTACATCACCAGGCAGAGGGCAACCATAGCCACGCTCACGATTATCTTCGCAGTTGTGTTTTACATCTTCTACAGTACAGGAATTTATGGATTCGGGGTCACGCCTCCTGAATGGTTCCCAGCAGCTTGGACAGAGATCTTTGCCATAGTGGCTTCCCTTAACACAGTAGCGTTCTTCCTAGCTTTCTCTTTGATTGTCTTTGCATATGGTCTTTGGTCGTGGGCATTTTTTCCGAGTCCAGCCGTTTCCTACACCGAAGCAGCTCTCCGAGGTCTCTTCGGACAGAATGTGAAAATTCAGCATAGCATAGGCAAACGCTTCAGAGTCTTTCTTGAGAGCGGTAGTCACATTGACATACGATGCAGAATCAAAGAAGCAAGCTCCGGAGACTGGTTTGTCTACCGGTTTACATCCTGTCCCCTGACGGGAAATAATCTTTATAGCATCGCTTTGCGACACGGCATGTCTTCCAAAAATGGACGCTTCACCACATGGATTGGACATGATGAGCTACACCATCGTGCTCTGCTGATGGCCAAGGCCATGGCAAGCATATCCCCGTCTTCGTAGACTCCCCTATCAAGGATACGCAACATAGCTTTTACAAAAGAAGAGGAGAGGGCGCGACAACTTTCCACGTGGAAAGTGATATCACTAGCAGCTTAACAGCAGGTTGTGAGGTTTTGTATAGAGAATCCCGGAATGCAAGCCTGATGGAAATCGATAAGGATGCAAGAAGAGAACTCGTCATAATCTATGGTTTCCTCCTTGTATTACTATCCGCCCTCATCTCTGTGGCTGCTCAAAGACCTATGCTCTATCCATACGCGATTGTTGATATCTTCATCTTCGCGGAACTCCTGGCAATAAGTGGAGCGCCAGTTGGAGTTGGTATTCTGAATATGTACTCTTATCTGTTCTGTGGAACTCGTTTTGGGCTGGGTCTGCCAGTAGCAATCGTGCCAGCGGGATACATCCTAGTCATCTCCTCTCTGCTTTTCCCTGAATTCCCGCCGCCCGATATGTGGGAAATAACCGCTTATTTGCTTGGGCTCATAGTAGCAATAGTAGGAACAATTCTACATTTCCTCTGGTCATCGCGTGCTTCAAGAAAACCTCTTGATGTGGAAAACGACACTCCGTTCCTCCCATAATCGAGTTACTTCGCCACGCGGACTGACACAGAAGACGGTTTCATCACTTCTCTCGATAGGACGCCTCGATCTCCTCGAACCTCTTCCTCTTGGCTTCCTTAATGAACTCAGTCAGGGCGGCATATCCGCGATCATACTTCTCGTTCATGGCGCCAAAGCGGTTTCCGAATGATGTGGATCCTTCACCGTTGCATATTCGTACAGGCAAGGGAGTCTCGTTCGTTTCCATCTTCACGGCATGGATACAGACAAGAGCGGAATCCTTCGGGAGTGCGTGCAGGCTGCGAAGAATATCGAAAGTTCCGTTTCCGCTATGGCGTTCGGTTAATTGGTCTCTACTAGTGATGGACATCTTCTAAATCACAGATTGGTGTTCCACAGTGAATCAGGTATGATTTGATGCTGTTGGCAAATCATCCATCCGTACGAGATCCAATTCCATTAGTCGGTCCCTGACCTTTATCGCAGCCTCGGGAACCTGTTCCTCGCGCTTTGCACCAGTGATAACTATCTTGCCACTACCAAATATCAAGACTACAGTCTTTGGGATTCTCATTCTATATATCAATCCGGGAAACTGTTCAGGCTCGTACATGGAATTCTCAAGGATTAGAATCGCTTTCTCAAGATCTATGTTAACCCCAATGTCGCCACTTGCCACAATATTTTGTATTGTAATCGCAGGCTTGGCTTTTATCGTGATACCAGCTTCATTGAGATTCTTCACAATCTTGTGCACAGCCCTTGTTGACTCCTTCACGCTTTTGCCGCCTGTGCAAACCATCTTGCCTGTATTGAAGATGAGTGTAGCGGTCTTTGGCTTCTTGAGTCGGTAGACCAGTCCTGGAAACTGCTCTGGGTGATATTCGATATCCGGAATTGTAGCCACTATTTCATCAAGGTCAATATCCTGGCCAAGAACCACTGAAGCAACGATGTTTTGGATCTTGGTTGTAGGAATGAATGTAGACGTACTAACAACTCCTTAGTTTGGTATGTTAGTACGCTTACAATCTGAATATGCTTCTTTGCATTTTGAACAAGGGACTGAGACACCATCTTATTGCTTCACAATATCTCTCAATCAGCTGTTTTTCCATTTCGAGGTGCATTAATCCACTATGGGTTTTTGCACAGCTACCGTTCGAGCGATGATTGCAAAAATCGCTCCTATCCAACCAAGAGATTGACCCACCTGATGCATTAGATCCATTGCTAAAGTGCCTACCATCACAAGCTGAGCTAGATTAAGTACTAATCCCAGAACCCCCATTCCTGTAAACAGAGCCACAAGTATCCTGCCTACGTATACTCTTCTTGTCGTTAAAATAATGCCGCCTACAATGATTCCTATTCCACCCAGTCCTGTCAGCAGGACCAACATACCTGTTACGATTTCAACAGTCATCATAGCAGTTGGGTCCATGGCATCGCCGTTGGTTAGAAGGCGTTCTCCCATAAGCTGGATTGTTCCACTTATTCCTGCAAGCATCATTAGAATGCCGCCCACTAAACAGAGAAGGAAGGCATTGCTATTATGTACGTCTTTTGTCTTCAAGGTAGACGCCTCTCGGCGAATTCATGATTTAAGCATAGCGCATGCGTAATGACGTCCCAAAGGG
>JAUWOA010000054.1 GCA_030612365.1 Candidatus Thorarchaeota archaeon | reverse complement strand
TCTATTCTTGAATCGGTAGCATAACCCAACTCTGTGACCACGCTTAGACCTCGGAGTATATCGTAGAAAAACTGAGGAAAGCCGAATCTAAGCCATGATTCCTTTATCACTTTGAAATCATGGTGATCGGCCATGAATAGCCTGTGCATTAGCAGGAATTCTGCACCTCTTCTGATGGAGGATTCCATTCCCGGAACCTTGTTCTTGGCTGGAAACTCAGAGAATGCATGTAGAGGAGTTATCGTCCCCATGAAACATCCATGTTTGTCCTTGATGTGCGCTTTCCAATAGGGACACAACCAGCCGCCGTCAACGTTCTGTACTTCGATGAGCCACTTGAGAGCTCTCAGCACCCGCTTATCATCGGCTTGGCCCAATCGGATTAGAGCAAGAATTACATTCCCAGTCAGACATGTCAACTCGGACTCACGAATCTTTGATTCGACCCAAGTATCAAAGGGAGGTGGTTCCCTGCCCTTCTTACGGGATCTTTTGCTTACAAACTCGTGCTCTTCCCGTGCACCTATCTCGCTGAGGTCTGTAAATCCTCCATCTGCATGCTGAAATCGGAATATGTGACTAATTGCCCTCTGAATTTGCACATTGGATTCGTTGACTCCTAGCATTCCGAGAATCATAAGTTGCCAGTAGGAGGACTTGTACTTCGGTAAGTATGGTTTTTCTGGAAACTCCCAATGTCCTTCTTGATTCTGTTTGCTGAGTATTCTGGAAACCCTTCTATCATCCATGATTGCGTTTCTTGCCTTCAGCACTTCGGGATCGTCATCAGCATAATCGAGAAGGTCCTTCAAAGTGAAGAAACGAACTGATGGATTGCTGGATTCCACGAGCCACTCGATTGGATTGCACTTCAAGACAGAGAGCCATTCACTCATTGTGTGCTTCTTCCTTCAGGTGATTCCAACATCAGACCGGGATTTGCAGCATCCGGCTTATCAAGTTCTTCGAGCGGATTGCCGTAAAGATGAATTTCCTTCATTTGAGAGTATTGGGACAAAGGTTTCAAATCAACACTTCGCAAATCGTTGTAGGCTAGATTGAGACCTCTCAGAGTTTCTATCCGTCCGATTGGCTCGAGTGAAATTTCCTGCAGTATATTCTTGAATAGAATCAGAGAGTAAAACTTGAGACATCCTTGGAGTGATGTTAGATCTATCTCGGACAATTGATTGTCACTGAGGTTCAATGTAATCAAATTGCGGCAGGATTTGAGCGGTGTCAGATCAATAGACTTGAGTTGGTTCTTATTGATTGAGAGTATCTGCAGGTTCCGACTTGAAGCTAGAGGTGCGAGGTCCACCTGGGACAGATTGTTGAAGGCCAATGAAAGTTGTTGCATTTCAGTGCATTGAGTCAAGAATGAGAGATCTACCTCCTTCAATCCAACATTGGTGAGTCTAAGTGTCTTCAGGCCAGTACAATGTTGAATGGGTGCAAAGTCCAACTCTGCTAGAGGATTGTATGATAGTGATAATTTCTTGAGATTCTTGAGCGTGCTTAGCGGGTTGAGGTCTATTCTTGCTAATGCATTATGACTGAGATCTAAGGATTCAAGTTGATTGCATTGACTGAGGGGACCTAGATCAAGTTTCTCCAAATGATTTCGGGAGAGATTCAATGATTCCAATGTCGAAAACTCATGAAATATCGACAAATCTATGGAAACTATATTCATTTCTGATAGATTGACCCCAGTTTCGCTTTTGTTGAAAGACGTCTGGTTGCTTTCCCCATTAATGGTCCGAAACTCGACAAGAACGCTGCTCAAAAGCTCAGCACTTTCCCTACATTTCTTGAACATTCTAGGTAGTTTCTCCACGGGAACCTACGTTCATGACTCAAACATTTTGCGCATTTTGTTTTCATTAGGATTCTTTACGACTCCCATATCTGTGATGATTGCTGCGATGAGCTCAGGTGGTGTCGTGTCAAATGCCGGGTTGTATACTTTGGCAGATGGAACCGTGACATACTCGCCGTTTATCATTCGAACTTCATTTCCATTACGCTCCTCGATCTCGACATCATCTGAGTTAGTTTCCATATCAATTGTGGACATTGGAGCTGCAACGTAGAACGGTATGTTATGGTATTTCGCGGTGATTGCCATTGTGTATGTTCCGATCTTGTTGGTCACATGACCCGTCCTTAGTATCCTATCAGCACCAACCACACAGCAATCAATTCGCCCTTCACGAAACACTGTACCGATCATGCCATCTGTTATGAGCGTTGTATCTATTCCGTCCTCCATTAATTCGAACACAGTTAATCTGGCGCCCTGTTGTCTGGGTCGAGTTTCAGCTGCATAGACTTTGATGTTTCCATCATACTTCTCGTGAGCCACGCGAATTACAGCGCCTACTGTACCAAGATGTACCGTTGCAAGAGACCCTGCATTGCATATTGTCTGAATTGTGAAGCCGGGCTTAATCAGAGATAGTGCATGTTCCCCTATGCTTCTGCACATACGAACGTCTTCCTCAGCGATTTCTTTGGCTTCATCAACCAAAATATTGACTATGTCATCCACACTGCCTTCGCTATTTCGTGCTACACTGAGCATACGTGATGTGGCCCAAGTGAGGTTAACAGCAGTTGGTCGTGTGTTCAACGTTACAGCAGCCGTTTCCAGACAATTGAGCAGCTCGTCCTTTGTTTTCGAGTTGCTCTCGATTGCGGCCAGTGCCATTCCCATTCCTGCAGCGGCCCCAATGGCAGGAGCACCGCGAATTTCCATTGTTTCAATAGCATGAGCAATCCGCTCATGACTCTCGGTTATGATGTGCCCAGTCACCAAAGGCAGCTTCGTCTGATCGACGAGTCTGACTGCCTGCTCTTCGTCAAGCCACTCGATTGTTCTAAACATCTTTCAGCCCTCGCACATGGTCAGAGAGTAGAATGTTTAGCGTGCTAATAATCTTCTGAGCGACCTTGCCTATCTCAGGGGTCAGTCCTTCCCCGAATTGGATATCTTGTGGTTGAATCCCAAGAAGAATCGTCTGAGCACCAGTTTCCTGCTCCAGATACATCATTAGAAAGGACAAAGGCATGCTGTGTGTGCTTATCGCAATCCCACCTATCCTGTCTTTTGTAACTAGCTCGATGTGACCAGGTGGTTGTTTCATGTCTGCAGCATCAATCATTATGATTCTTTCAGCCTTGAACTTTGCAAGCGGTCGTGCGAAAGCTTCAGGAACCGATCCAACATTCTCAATCAACAGGTCTGGACTCTCCACGTTCAGTCCTTCAATGATGAATGGACCGATACCGTCGTCCGTTCGCAGCTCATTTCCAATTCCCAAGACAGCAATACGTCTTGTGCCAGATATGAACTTCTTCAAGCTGGCTCCGAGGACCGTCACGAACCTGCAGTTTCTTGAGTCAGTTATTAGTTGTTGTCATCTGGTGCGTCGAAGGGTTTTTCACAGGAACGTCTGGGCCTAGGTAAAATAGGCGATTAAGAATTGTCAGACGATGGCGGAGAAGGCCCGAATCTAGAGCCGATTGATCCATTCAACGACAATGAGGTTGCGGAAGAACCTCCAGAACCGGAAGTTGAACCAGCTGAAGCCATTTTCGATGGACAGAAAGGCTATGTTGCGAAGGAAGATGCGGACCGGATATCACGTCAGGGGTTCTATGGTGTTAGACTTGACGATGGCAGGCTGGAGCTTGAGCCGATTGAACTCATACACCTGATTGATTGGAAGAGGGTTGTCGCCAAGAATGCCGCCGGAGAGAGAATTCAAGCCAGTCATATTGTCAATGAATTGATAGAGATAAATCCTGAACTGTGGGTCAATCACTTAGTCTTTCGAGACCTAAGAAGTAGGGGATTTGCAGTCCGTCAGGGATTCGGAGGAGGATTGGGCTTTCGAGTCTATGCACGCGGAGACAAACCTGGCACCACACCAGCAAAGCAGTTGATTTACGTACTCAAGGAAGGCGTTTCCATAAGTCTCGATGAATTGGATAGAGTGACAGAAGCTGCCTCTGCCGCAAGGAAAAAACTTGTGTTCGCCCTTGTGGACCAGAATGGTGAAGTAAATTATTATAGGGTTTCACAGACAATTCTATAGAATCGTGATGGTGAAAGCGAATGACAGACACGTCCGATGAATCTGAATACAAAACCGAGGATATTGTGAAGCTTGAAGCTTTCTTCGATGACCACACAATGTCAGTTCATCTCGTTGAAAACAATCCGCCTAGAGCTAAACGTGGTGAACCAGGCAATTGGGATCTTGTTGAGCTGTCCGATCGGCTTCTTACATGTGAGGAATTGGAAATTCTTGCAGAAGCAATAATGGAGAGCGCAAGGTACGACAAAGCCTCATTCATAGAGATAGAGGAGCACGGGGCTGCTGTGGTTCAGCTTAGGAATCTAAGAATCGCGATTGCCATGCCCCCATTCGCCGACAAGATGGAGATTTCTGCAATTCGTCCCATTACCAAACTGAATATTAAAGACTACAAGCTTAGCCCGAAACTAATGAAGCGGCTCGAAACTCGAGCTGAGGGTATCCTGGTTTCCGGATCACCAGGCTCAGGAAAAAGCACTTTCGCTGCAGCTCTTGCGGAGTTCTACAGTCGGAAAGGTAATGTTGTTAAGACACTTGAACAGCCTCGAGACCTTCAGGTCACGGAGGACATCGTGCAGTATTCTCCACTGGATGGCAGTATGGAAAAGGCTGCAGACATCTTATTGCTTGTGCGTCCAGACTACGTGATCTACGATGAACTTAGAAAAACAGCTGACTTTCAGGCCTATTCAGACCTCAGATCAGCGGGCGTAGGCATGGTGGGAGTAGTACATGCTGGTTCGGCCATTGACGCAGTTCAGCGTCTTATCTTGGGTGGACGAGTCGAACTTGGTCAGCTTCCAAGCACAATTGATACTGTTCTTCATATTGAAGCTGGTCGCGTTGCCAAAGTTTCCTCGCTCGCTCTGAAAGTGAAACTCCCTACGGGCATGGGCGGCAGTCAGAGAGATTTGGCAAGACCGGTTATAGAAATCAGGGACTTTGAAGTGGGAGTCCTTGAGCATGAAATCTTCTCGTTTGGAGGTGAGAAGATTATAGTACCTGTGAGGGGTGGAATGCGGCCTGAGAGCAGGCAACGCGATAGGGGTCCTAGGCGAAGCGTCCCAGGGCAGTCAGTGCCTATCAGTGTAAGTTATTCTAAAAAGAAGGTCACAATCACTGCTGGTCGGAAGTTCGCAAAATTGAGGATAGAAGTCTTTGCTGATGACCACTACCTTCTAACAACGGTCATTGGTCGTAATGGTGAGAGTTCTATCCGAATCAAGACTAGGCAGGGTGGTACACTGGTTGATGCACTCGAGGGGAATTCAGTAATCACCGCGAAAATTGCGGAATAGCATCTTGCTAATGGAATGCTACAATAACTTTAACAACGGACAGGCCGCACGATTTCGTTCGAGGGCCCGTAGCTTAGCATGGATAGGGCACTTGCCTCCTAAGCAAGGTTTCCCCGGTTCAAATCCGGGCGGGCCCGCCATCATCTCTTCAGCACGCGCGCGCCGGTTTCTGTGCCAACATGCACCTCGTCAGCCATATCAATGAAGAGTCCGGTTTCCACCACGCCGGAAATCATCTTTAGATCTATTGCTACTTGTCTCGGCTCATTGATTGGCTTGGAAAACTTGAGGTCAAGAATGAAATTTCCATTATCAGTTACTATGGGACCCATCTTCTTCTGAGCCTGTCGTACGTTCGGAGTGATTCCCATCTCCACAATCTTCCTCCGAACGACGCCCAGCGAGAATGGGAGCACTTCTACTGGAATCTCGAACTTAGTAGCAAGACGCTCTACCAATTTGGATTCATCCACTATGATGATGAGCTTCTTAGATGCTGATGCAACTATCTTCTCCTGAAACAGAGCGCCACCTCCGCCCTTCGTCAGGTTAAGGTCCTTGTCAACTTCATCAGCACCATCAATAGTCAGAAGTAATTCAGGATTCAAGTCCAGATTCGTGAGGGGGATTCCATGTTCTATAGCCAGTTCATAGGCTTGATAGGAAGTTGGAACGACGCTTATATCGATGCTTCCATTCAGAACCTGTTGGCCAAGTTCCTCTGCAAAGATTGCTACAGTGGAACCACTGCCCAAGCCTATTGCTCCGCTTTTGGGAACCAGGGGAATGACGCTCTTTACTGCATTTAGCTTAGCACCTGACATGTCGTCAGCATCCTTAACTCAGTGATACGAAACCTCATGAGTGGGCTACTCAAAAAGGCTTCTGACAATCGAATACGACTTGGGATCCAGTGAATCCTAAAGAAGGGTGCAAGGACCGGCTCGTCTGTTAGTCCCCACTCATCAGGGTTCGCAGGCGTTCCATTTCTGCGAGCATCTCAGACTGGAGAGAGCTTTTACCAGGTGCGCCAGAAGGTTTCTCGCCTAGTGTATCACCTGGAGGACCACTCGGAACTCCGCCACCTGGAGGACCGCTTGGAACACCGCTACTGGGTGAGCCACCTGGAGGGCCACTACTAGGTGTACCTCCACCTGGAGGACCACCACTAGGTGCGTTTCCACCTGGGGGTCCGCTACTTGGTGCACCACCGCCTGGAGGTCCGCCACTAGGTGCTCCACCACCTGGAGGTCCACCACTAGGTGCACCACCGCTGGGAGGTCCGCCATCAGGAGCGCCTCCGCTTGGGGGGACAGCTGAAGGAACCGCTGCATCACTTGGTGTAACCGCAGCTGCGCTTGGGGCTCCAACGCTGGGTGGGCCGGATTCAGTAGCGTCTGCTTCTACAGTGGTACCAGACATCGCGGCAAGTTTACGAAGGTAATCAGATCGTGCTCTATCCATCGCGGAGTCTGCATCCACGACTGCCTTCAGCTCCTCGTCTTTAGCAATTGCAGCCTGTACAGCAGTAAGCCTGCCCTGATAGAGTGAAATAAGCTTGTCTTGAAGCGAGCTATCTATCTCGCCTTCTTGAGCATAATAATCAACAGCAGACAAAGCCTGTTGTACAGCATTCTCTTCCACTTTGAGGAAGACTAATGCCTCCCCAGGGGTCTTGATGAAGCGCACCTTTTTCGTGCCTGCAATTCCCGAGGAAACATCTCCGGTTGACGCAATGATTCTCCGTACACCATCAGGCAAGCCACCGGCAGAGCCCTTGAAATGATAGGTGTACAAAAGAAACGCAATGACTACGACCATAGGCACAGTAACAACGATGACAAACCAAGCAATCGGGCCAAATGGTAAGGTTGGTTGGAACACGTTGGAGAGACCTCTGAAGAGGTCCACGATAGCTTGAGTAAATTGGGGGTACCAATCCGATTGCAAATGTATCACCTAGTTATACGTCGTCCCTTGACGAAATCCTGTATGGTATTTGAGCTTTCCCGTAGCATTTAGCCTTTGTATGACACGCATGTGATATGGGACTTTGTGCTAAGGTCGGATTTCTGAAGGTTAGATGCGCTCAACGGCACATAAACATGTGCGTGATGGACGTGTCAGTGATTCTTCATTCTGGCTGGGATTTTCTTAATAGGGTTTGCAGGAATAACTCGGAGAGAGGTTAGGACAATGGACATGTTGGATCCTGCGATTACCAACTACGTGCTGCACGCGAAGGCTTGTGAATTCGGTGGAGGCGATATTTTCGATAATGAAGGTAATAAGCTCGGGTCAATGAGGAGAAAGATAGTATCTCCGCGTGTTGTAATTGCTTTGAGAGACCTCAATGAAACACCGATTTGTATCATCAGCGAGAAATTGGTTGCCGCACGGCAAATCTATGATGTTAGGCTCCCAAACGAACAGCTCATAGGCTGTGCGAAGAAACCCCTGATTACGTTTCGTGGTTCAATAGCTATGTACAACGCCGATGACAAGATGATATACAAAGCTCGAGGCGTCGCAACAAAGCGAATTACTGACCCGAAGGATAAGAAGAAAGTCTATGCAGAGATTAGAAGTTTAAAGGACAAGTATGTGATTCATGTTGTGGATCCGGATGTTGACCGATTGATGCTACTAGCATATGCAGTCATCATCTATCATGACAAGTAGCAACCGCTCCTGCCATCGGAAACGCGCAGTTGAGGAAATCTTGAAGAGCAGCTTTTAAAGGAAATATGCTGCTTGATTCAGTTGGAATAGCCCCAGTAGCATAGACCGGTTTTTGTTGCTGAGCTTTAGCAACAACCTGATATTGCGGTTGCCTTGTAAGCAGCAGGCCGCGAGTTCAAATCTCGCCTGGGGCTCCATTTTCAATCTTTGAATTGACTCACCTCTTTCAGAACTGGCATCTCTTTGTGCTACAAATTGACTTGCTGAATGGACATTAATGTACTCGAAATTTGCGATATAAGGACATAGAGAAATTTAGAAAGAGGATAATGCCAATGCACGGTCTTGTGATTGAAAGAAGCTAACGAACCTTCATTTTTTTTCTAGTGTTCGTAATTGGGTATGGTTAGCATCCGAGTGTATGAACGGACCTTCACGCCCAAAGCCTGAACCGTGGTAACCTGAAATCATGAGGGTACAGAAATGTGCCCTCATCAACAATTTCCTCGTGCATATAGATCTCTTCTCTCGTGTGGCCAGTATTTGGCAGCACTGCTTCTTTCTGCACTCGCGCTCATTTTATTGTCTTGGCTGGATATCTTATATTATTGGCACAGGACCGAATGTCAGTATTTTGAGAGCAATCCAGTAAATCACTAAGGAAGAAACTAGACCAATGATAGCAACTGCTTGAAATGACCGTTTCAAGGTCTTGTGCCTATACTTGAACATTCCGACGAATAGACCCAGAGCTCCACCAAAAAATGCTAGCAGAAGTAATGTAGCTTCTGCGATGCGGCGCTCTTTTTTCTTAGCCTTCCTCTTATCGCCCCACATAAGGAAAAGAGTAAGGACGTTCACAAAGGCTAAGTAGATGAGAAGAATATATGAAAATTCTAGCAGCTGCATAACTACACCATCCTACGTGCAGCTTCTTCAAGCGCAACCATGAGATCTAGCTTTTTCCCAGTCAGGAAGTTGATTGTAGCTCCACCCCCCGTACTGATGTGTGAAACCCTATCTGCAAAGCCCTCGTTTATTGCCATCGCTCCCATATGCCCACCCCCAACAACTGTAACACCTTCACACTCGGCAATTGCATTTAGAACACACTTTGTGCCCGTTGCAAAGGGCTTTTTCTCGAACAGGCCCATCGGACCATTCGCGAATACCACTGCAGCTCCACGTATCATCTGCATGTATTTTGTGGCTGTGGCCGGACCTATGTCGAAAAATGGATCACCATCCATCTCATGGAACGCGCACTCGACTCTCTTGCCATCTCTCTCAATGGCTGCGTCCTGTGGAAGAACTAGTATATCGGGATATTTCTCTAGGAGTTCTTTTGCTGTTTCCACTGCCGATTCAAAACCCTTGATGGGAGCAGAGTATTCGGTGGGAATCAGACCCTTTGCAATCAAGAACAGCTGACCAAGAAGACCTCCTAGTAGTGCATTGTCTACTCGTCCAGTGGTCAATAGCTTGCCAAGAGTCTTCACCTTGCCAGCAACCTTAGCCCCGCCGAATACGAGAATCCAAGGATGCTTCTCTGTAGCTGTGGCTTCGGTCAGTATACGAATTTCCTTCTCGACAAGCCGACCTGCAACTGAAGGCAGTACTGTGGTGAACCCAACAAGTGAAGCTTGAGATCTGTGCGCTGCACCAAATGCGTCGTTCACGAACAGATCAAACAATGGATAGAGCTCCTGAACAATTGCTTCTTTTGCAACTTCGTCTGGCGGTGCCTTCTTCAGTTCACCCTCGAACATCCTCACGTTTTGGAGAACAAGTATCTCTCCCACCTGCACCTTCTCTATGGCCGCCTTGGCTTTCTCTCCGAATATGTCATCCACAAAAGAAACATTGAACCGCAATTCTTGCAGAATCTTAGTATGTTGTTCAAGCGATATGAAATCGTTACTGCCCGGACGTCCTTGGTGTGCCATCAACACAACCTTGCTTTTGGACAATTCTTTGAGTGTAGGAACAATGGCATCTATTCTAGAATCGTCGGTTATTTTCTTAGTATCAGGATCAACAGAGCAGTTAATGTCAACACGTACCAAAACACGCCTTCCTTTGGTTTCAACGTCATCAAGGGTCTTGAAGGAAAGTTTCATTCAAAGTAACCTCTCTTTCTATAGGTCGAATCTCATTCCTACCGGGAAATTATGTATACACAAAAACATACCTGCAAAGCGGTAGGAAGTGGAAGTGCCGCGGGAGGGATTCGAGCCCTCGACTTCGAGATTTCTCATCTCGGGTCAGGCTTGAGATAATGACCCCATGGTTTTGACCGGAAAGATCCAGCCAGATTATGAGTCTCGCGCCCTAACCAGGCTAGGCCACCGCGGCATGTGATTCAAATCAGACGGCCCGATGATGCAGACTCTTAAATCTATTCTTCAGTGGACGCAAGAACACGTTGAATCTCAGCTGCAAGAAGCTTCTTGATGACTTTCCCGTCAGCCTTTCCTCTTAGCTGTTTCATTGCAATACCCATGAGTCCACCGAGTGTTCTCTCTCCTTGTTCGCGCACGAAATCAATTCGATCTTCCACTATCTCTCGAACCAAGTTCTCGATCTCGATATTATCTATCTTACCAAGATCTGTTGCCTCCAGTGCATCTTGAATCCCAGAAGTGGGATTATTCGCAAGATGTTTCAGAATCGCAGGGATTGCATCTGGAGAAACTTCAGCTTTAGTGACGCATTCGAAGAGTTGCCGGAAGTGATTATCCTCCAATCGTTCAATAGGAACGCCATCGCGATGAAGACTTACGACCGTATTCTCCAGTGTTACGGCCAACAGTGTTGCAGGGACTTTCATCTCGCTTATGATTTGCTCAAATAGTGGAAGATTCAGAGAACGCACCATCTGTGATGCAAGGTCCTTGCTGAGACCGTATTCCTTGACGAATCGCTTCTCTTTGCTGTCAAAGGTTTCAGGCATGTTCTTCCTAGTCCGCTTCAAACGGGACTGCGTTATTTTCACCGGTCTCACGTCGGTTTCTGGATACATCCTCTCCGCACCAGGGCGGGGGCGTGCATACTTCGTCGTTCCGTTAGGAAGTGGAGTTCGGGTTTCAGTTGGCACACCTTCAATTGCCTCACGTGCTCGTCGTACTACTGCCTCGAGTGCATCCACGCACTTGCGCAACGGAGCTGCGACTATTACCACGGCATCTTGAGACCCTGCGCTTACGGCTTCTCTTAGTTGGGCTACTTCTTGTGCGGATATTCCGTATCCTGGCAGTTCGTCTGTGTGAAAGATGCCCCCTACGTCGCCCCAGAACTTGGCGTAGTCTGATAGTTCTGTGCCAAGTCTGCGCTCAGGTTGCACTTCGCGTCCAACCAGACCTGCAAAGCCTGGAAGCCGCACCCCGTAGATCGTGTGGCCGGCTTTCAACGCCGTCTTAATCATCTTAGAGGCTGATTTTACAAAGATATCGCTGACATCGGTCGGTTCGCTACTGATTTGCTTGGGAGAGATGTTTCTTTCATGTAGGGCATCACGTATCTCTAACAAGCGCTCCTGCCGAAGGGCTTCTAGTTCAACAAGAGTAGATAGCATGTCAAGTTGCTGAAATCCCTTAATCTCGATAATGGCCCCTCCCTTAATGGACACGTTAACATCTTGACGGATTGTGCCAAGTCCACGCTTTACCTTCCCAGTGGACCTCAGAAGCAGACCAACCGCCAAAGCGGTTTCTTGAGCTTCGGAGGGGGTTCTGATGTCAGGAGCTGTTGCAATCTCAATTAGAGGAATACCTAGTCTGTCCAGTCGATATATCTTCAAGTTCATTTTGTCATCATCTGCGATTTTGCGGGCCGCGTCCTCTTCAAGGCTGATTGCCAGTATGCCGATTTTTTTAGTCCCCACTAGGATCTTGCCACCCATGGCAATGATGGCTGTGCGTTGAAAGCCAGTTGTGTTGCTACCATCTATCACGATTTTCCTCATTGCGTGTATCTCATCCAATGGAGATGAACCTAGGAATGTGGCCATTGTAAGAGCCACATCGATGGACTCTTCACACAGATTGTGAGGCGGCTCCTCGTCAGCCTCAACCAGACAAGTTGTGTCATTGTAATACTCGTAATAGAATCTCTTCTTCCTCTGAAACTCAAAAAGTGCTGCTGGATCAACCGCGCCCATTTCGCTCTGCGTGGGTCTGAGCCTTCTCACAAACCCGCCGTCAGGCTTATCGTCACGAATCACTGTTGGACAGTGGCAGAAGAGCTTACGAGATGTATTGAGTTGCTGATGAAGTTCAAGTCCCACCATTAAACCAATTCTTCTATAGCGACCCTCGTCGCTCACTCAACTGACCTCCGATTGTATTCTATACTCGGACTGTTCAGTTCGCATGTCTGTTTCGCCAACGATGGACTCAGACATTGCAGCATGTGCCTTCTCAACAGTTTTCGTGTTTGCAAGAAGCCACATTAGCTTGACAGCTGCCGTTTCGGTGAGCATATTTTCGCATGGTATGACACCCATTTCGAGCATCTCCACGCCGGGTCGATATACGTTCATATTGACGCGTCCCCAGATGCATTGGCTTGTCATGACCACAATGACACCTGCATCTATGGCTCGTTTCAGTGCTGAATGAATATGTTCAGGAGCATGTCCAAGACCAGTTCCGGCCAGTACAAGTCCTCTGTATCCGCTATCGACGTACGAGTCAATCACATCAGGTTTGATTCCTGGAAAAGTGTTCACGATAGTGACTCGATCATCAAACTTGGGTTTCATCTTGAGTTTGCGATTGGGGTTTCGTCGCAGAAGAGGAGTAGACAGCTCATCTATGCCTGTTTCGTCTATTCTGAATAAGGGACTATGGTTAACTGACTGGAATGCATCCCTTCTGCTAGTGTGGCATTTACGCACTCGAGTTCCCCTATGTGCATATGCGAATGTATCATCTGTTTCACCATGCATTACCACCATGATCTCTGCGGCATTCGCGTGCCCGACGAAATCAGTTGCTCTAATCAGGTTCATAGCGGCATCAGAAGACGGTCTATCAGATGACCTTTGGGAGCCTACAAGAACGACTGGAACAGGTAGATCTTGAAGTACAAAAGCAAGCGCGGCAGAAGTGATTCCGAGCGTATCTGTACCATGCGCAATGACAACTCCATCTACGCTCTTCTTGATTTCGGATGAAACACTTCTAGCAATCTTCGTCCAATCGGCAGGTTGAATATTCTCTGAAAGAACGCTCATCACAATGCGAGCATGAATATTTGCATGATTCTTGAGCTCGGGAACTGTATCATAGAGATCCTGTGCCGACAATGCAGGATTGACAGCGCCAGTCTGATAGTCTACCTTGCTTGCAATCGTACCCCCAGTACTCAGGATTGAAACAGTAGGCAGATCGGATTGTGCTTTGGATGTAGTCTTTTCTGCAGGCCGCTTTCTTTTCTTTCCCGGTTTTATCGAGATAATTTCAGACACCTCATTCAACCGAATGCCAACATTGTATCCAGAAACGAGCTTTATCACCACATGGTCGGGATCGCGTCCAACCTGTGCACGAGGCATGAGAATGCCTACATACTCTCGTCCTTGATGG
>JAUWOA010000048.1 GCA_030612365.1 Candidatus Thorarchaeota archaeon | reverse complement strand
ATGGACGCCAAGAAGGTCATCATTGTCCCGCATACTCACTGGGATAGAGAATGGTATCTGCCATTTCAGAGATTCAGATACATGCTGGTCGAGCTAATCGACGAGCTCCTTGACACGCTAAAACAACAGGACTTCATGTTTATGCTAGACGGTCAGACGGTTGTCTTAGAGGACTACTTCGAGATACGCCCGGAGCGAAAGGAGGAGCTTCTGCAATGGATTCGTCAACGCAAAATTGCCGTGGGACCATGGTACATTCTGCCAGATGAGTGGCTAGTTGGCGGTGAGAGTCTGATTCGCAATCTAGAGTACAGCTATGACTTAGGAATGAAGCTCGACATCCCTCTGATGCAGGTTGCATACTTGCCAGACCAATTCGGGCATTCGAGCGTTGTGCCCCAGCTAATAGGTGACCTAACCAGCCTGAAGGCAGCTGTACTCTGGAGAGGAGTGCCACCAGACATTATGACCGTGCCATTCACCTGGAAATCACATCCAACTTCCTCAACGTCGATACTCGGGGTCTATCTACCGGGCGGCTATGGCAATGTCGCTAGATTCCCAGAGAGCTATGACGGATTCGTTGACAAAATCAGCGAGAGCATTACCGAGCTGGAGCCATTCTCGCCCCTCCCGCTATACCTGATGATGAATGGGTCTGACCACCTCCGCCCCCAGCCGTTCATCCAAGAGCACGCAGAGAAAATGAAACAAGAAGGACAAGACGTCACTCTTGGTTTTCTTAACCACTACGTCGAGGCATTGGAGAAGGCAGTGACTGAATCAAGTTATGATCCCCCCATATATGCAGGCGAGTTTCGGTTTCCCGCCAGAGCTCCGCTACTACAGGATACCTACTCAACCCGCATGTGGATCAAGCTCTGGAATCAAAGAGTTGAGGATATTCTCTTACTGAAAGCGGAGCCTATCAGTGCATATCTCTGGCATCATCTGGGACACCCGTATCCAACTAGCTTTCTCGAGACCGCATGGAAATGGCTACTCCGGAATCACCCCCATGATTCCATCTGCGGTTGCTCAGCCGATCAGACCCATGCTGAGATGAAGGTACGTTTCTCTTGGGCCGAGTCAATTGCTGAAAGCATCCTCGTTGGAGCAGGAAAAACCATTGAGGAAACATCAAGCCCATCTGACAAATCATGTATCCTTGCTTTCACCTCTGGAACCAGCTTGGAAACACCGGTCCGTGTTGAGTTTTCTCAACCCAGGGAGAGGAGTGTCAAGGGGCTGCAGACGCCCGATGGGACAATCTACGACATCCAACCAGTTAGGTCTCAGGAGGATGTCTTCCTGGAAACAACAGTGGGTATGACTACTGCAAAGATGGGCATTGGAATGATGCCCGGCAGGAAGCTCATCAACTTCTACATCAATGACTTCGAGTACTATGATGGCGACGAGCCAGGTCTCCTTGAGCTAAGGCTTATCGCCGACAAACAGCCTGTGGGCGACTTTGACATGGAGGATTTCAAGAAGCAAGCTCATGAGCTAATAGAGAGCAAGCGGTACAAAAAGATACACCTCATTGCTGTGCGTCCAAGCCAAAGCGTCTATGCTGCTGTCATTCCGCTCCGATCATGGACTTTTACAAAGCTAAGCCCAGTTGATGAAACTCCTAAGTCTGCATCCAGTGATACATTCGAAGCAAGCAAGAATCATGTGAGCAACAGATTCTATTCGATCGCTTTCAACAAAGATGGAACATTCAATGCGGTTAACAAAGAAACTGGTCTGGCTTACGAACGCCTTCATGCCTTCGAGGATTTTGGCGATCGAGGTGATGTGTACACCTTTGGCAGAGTGGAACCGGAGAAGGTCAAGGTAAGGAATGTCAAGCGATTCATTGTGAGTGATGGGCCAGTTATTACCGAGATACGCCAGACGATGACTCTGGAAGTGTTTGAAACCCTAGACGACTCCAGAGAGAAACGCGTTGGCAAGGCGGAAATTCCAATCGAATCAGCTTTCAGATTCTATCGTGATACACCGCGAATCGAAATCATGACCAAGCTGACAAACACTGCCAAGGACCATAGGCTCAGAATCTGCTTTGATCTCCCATTCAGTTCAGAGTTCACACGAACTGCAACCCATCTAGGATGCGTAACGCGGAAGGCAGATGCGGAGAGAATCCCGGATGCCGCTGAGCTTGAGAGGACCAAGTCCACGTATCCTGAGATGCCTTCTGGCATCCAGCCTCAGAAGCGATTTATCAGAGTCGAAAATGAAGAAAGCGGTGATGCTATCACAGTCTTCAACAAAGGAATGCCAGAGGTTGAGCTAGTAGATAGGAAAAGGATTGCAATCACACTTGTCCGCTCCGTAGGCTGGCTCTCACGTTCCGACTACCCTGAAAGACCCATTCATGCAGGACCGCCTGAAGAAACCCAAGGGGCTCAAGAGATAGGCACAGACTATGAATTCCGATATGGATTGTTATTGCATTCCGCTGGCGATCCATTGTACAAGAGTGCAGAGCACGCGGAAGCAGGCTCGCAGGAAGTGACAGTAGTCGCCTTAGACCAAGCAGAGCCAAACGTCAGCTTGCTGGAACCAATTATCGAGCTGAGCAATCCGAATGTGAGAATCGCCTCGCTACGAGTTCGCAATAGTTCTGTGATGGTTACGATGTTCAATTTAGAGAATAAGGAAGAATTGACTGAGATGATGGTGGTTGGGCGAGTCACCAATGTCACGGAAGTGAGGATCGATGGAACGACACTCAGGGAACATTCTGTTGATAAGAATAAGGTCACGCTAAGATTCAGCCCTCGAGAGATCAAGATGTGCATCCTGCAGCAAGCGGGTTTATCGTAGCCTATTGGATAGGGCGGGCCATAAGTGGAAAGAAATGAGTATGAATAAGACTATATCCTGATTCTCGTGCAGTGAGTATAACGTCGGTGTTATGGATGGCAAATATCGAAAACTGGTCAACATCCTCTTTTGAAGAGAAATCTAAAGCGATGATGGCAGGTATGTCGGAGGTAGACCAGAAGAAAAGCGCCGGACAAGTTCTCCATCTTTGTCAATGCAGCAAATGTTCAACATGCACAGATGCTGGGGAAACTGGTGCCGTCTTTTGTATCATGGGAAAAAGTGAAATGATCCATGAGCAAAAGGGCTGTCTGTGCTCAGAATGCGGATTAACAAAGACGATGAGCATGCGCTGGGAGTATTATTGTACTCAGGGTTCGGCAGTGGACCTTTCAGACCTGTAATTGCATTAGCAGGAGATAATGATGCTTGCTCCCACTGAAAAAGCTAAGTTATATTTGCAAATTCCAGAATCTTCCCAGCTATGAGCGATGTCGTTATCAGGTGCCAAGACCTCACAAAGTATTACGGGGAGTCCCGCGGCATCGAGAATTTAAATCTGGAAGTCCTTGAGGGAGAGGTTTTTGGCTTCTTGGGCCCCAACGGGGCGGGGAAGACCACCACAATTCGGACTCTTCTGGGGTTGATTCACAAGACTTCGGGAGAGGTGTCAGTGTTTGGACTCGACCCGGACCAAGATTCGCTTCGGATTCGTGAGCGCGTCGCCTACTTGCCTGGCGAATTAGGCGAGTTCAAGGATAAGACTGGCCGTCGGATTCTGAAGTACCTCTTCGGACTCTACGACAACGATGTCCGCTGGACTCGGGTTGAGGAGATGGCCACAGCTCTCAGACTGGACCTCGACCGCAAGATGAACAACCTCTCCAGGGGAAACAAGCAAAAGATTGGGGTGATTCTCGCCCTGGCGCCGGATGTGGAGCTCCTCATCCTCGACGAGCCAACCTCGGGTCTCGACCCGCTAATCACCCAGGATGTTTATGGACTCATCAACGAGAAACAAGCAGAGTCCGGCTGCACGGTATTTCTGAGCTCTCACATGCTCGGGGAGGTCGAGAAGGTCGCCCATCGCGTGGGGATCATCCGCAACGGGACTATCGCTGAGGTCGCGACCTTGCAGAAGCTGAAGGGACTCGCTCTGAAACGAGTGGAGTTGCTGTTCGATTCCACTCCCGATGAGGCCTTTCTCCACACCCAGATTCCAGCAGACATCGTGGCAGAGTTCTCCATCGACGACTCCCGCGCCCACTTTCTAGTGAACCGACACGACCTCCATACACTCCTCGAGGGTTTGCGCGAGGTGCAGTTCACTGACCTCTACATCACCAGCCCAGACTTGGAGGATATCTTCTTGAAGTACTACCACGGTGACTCCGCCTCCGTTCAAGAAGAGAAGAAAATCACATCGGAGGTATCTTAGATGCTGAAGGTGCTTTCGGTCATTATTGAGCAATTCTACGAGAAGAAGTGGTCACTCCTCTTGTTCGGCGGTGCCGTAGGGCTGATGGGGCTCCTCGTCGTTGCAATGTTGGAATATCTTGATATTAGTGCATATGCAGATATCTTTGAAAGTATGCCCGAGCTAGCAGACATCTTTGGTGGGTTTGTCGCCTTCAGTACGCCCTATGGCTTCATCGGCATTGAGCTCTTCGAATACATGTGGATATTCGTGGGCATCTTCCTGGTTTACATGACCTCCAGCTCTGCGCTCCCGTTAGAGGTCGAGAACAAGACCATCGACTTGATCCTCTCCAAACCAATCAGCCGGTCGTCCTACCTCGCGGGCAAGATTGGCTTCTTATACCTCTACACCGCTGGTCTCATAGGCATCGTGGTAGCATTCATCGGGGCGGGGATGGCAACATCACCGACGTTCATTAATTTCGGACTCCACTGGGACCGACTGTTCGTAGTCTATGTAGTCGTAGTTCTGCATCTTGGCACAATGGTCATGACTGCTCTATTGTTCGCCACGATCTTCTTGGACACAAAGAAGACGATGGGAGCCACCATGATGATAACGTTCCTGATGTTCTTCATCGGGTCGTTCTGGAAGTACTTCCCAGATGAGCAGCAGGTCATCAAGTATGTTAGCACGTGGTTCTACTACAACGCCATGGATTTGTTTGGCATGGGAATCTTTGACAACTTCCTGCGGGACTTCCTAGTGTTGGGAGGAGTCAACATCGTTCTCATCGTTGCCAGTCTACTCGTCTTCCGGCGCCGGGATATCCCTATCTAGACACATGGTTAGCTGATGCAGCAATCAATCATACATCACAATCATACCACGGAGATATGCTCGGCTGAAGTTTCTTCATATTACTATTAGTGTTCCACTAGTTGCTGGGGTACATGACAATTCACCCCCAACATCTACGTCCTCAAGTCGCACCCAAAAACTACCTGTTGTGACTTGACAGGTTAGATCCCCATAAACTGTTGAATTCGTTATGTCGATTCCATTGTCACCTGGACAATTTATGCCATGATGAAAGTAAATATTGTCAAAAGTTGCTTCGCTGGCAGTCAAATTGATATTTCCATGTCCTGCCAACGCCTCGATGTCAATGGTATATGCCCGATTAATGGTAACATTTACGGTTGCAACTGCATCTCCTTTATTTAATGCACAAATATCAGAGGGGTTCTCTTTTAATATCTGAATGGTCACAAACTTGCCATACGAAGTATTCGTTACTTGAAGATTCGTGTTTTTCCCTTTTGCTCCATCGACAAGGACCGTAAGTTTCCAGTTAATTTTGATCATGAAACCGGGGTCATCAACCACATTGAATGTTGCATTGTGAAAACAGACATCATAGTAAATTGAAATGTTTTCAGCACTTGAATAGGTGTCCTCATAGATAGTTACTGTTTCATCATAGTCGACTAATTCCGTTTGGGTGAGTAACACGTACAATCCACCAATAACCACTGCAGTAACCAATAACAGAACAAAGAGTATACCCATTGATCTTTTTCTCATTTTTTTCGCTTCCCGTTTGTAAATTATTCCGAGGATGGCCTATTTCCTATCGTTTGAGATTTCTTTAGTTGAATCCATTTCTCAGTTCTAATTTAATTAATCTTGTTTGGAGAGCTTAATGCATGAACCTCGTTGTAGTATTTTGATAAAATTAATGCGCGAATTTCATTGCAGAATAGACACATGTCAGAGTAGAGCGAGATTCATCATGGGGTAGTCAATTACTAACTCATATCTATTGAAGAATGAGGCACCCAATATACCATATGGCGTGAAGTTCCCTCTTTTTGAAACTGCTGAAAGGTCGAGGACCAGGATTTGTGCTTGCTTGTGACTTCTATTTCCAACAGACAATTCCTGAAGTTGAGTCATGTGAGCTTGTGTCATTCCACCAAGTCCTTTTACCATCGGACCGCCTTCATTTAACTCCAAACCGATGTCTGTTGCCAAATTCGGTGTTAGTATCGTAACTGGCGAACCTGTATCTAGTACAAGATCTACGGCTTCCATATTGTTAATGCGAACTGGCACACCTATGAGGTGAGTGTCTTCCACATATCTGAAAGGTATCCATGATTCGGATGGAATATCTGATGGTGTATCTGCATTTAGTTTGAGCGTCTTGGTACAATAATCGATTGCCAAAACGTAATCCTTCAATGTGGTGTGTCCGATATTTCCTGATATTCGCTGAGCAGCTGGCCCAAGCGCAGCAAGAAAAGAATCCATATCAAAGACTATCACTTCTTCCTTTTCTCTAACTATCGATTCAATTGTAAGGTTGTCTAATTCTGCTATTTCATATGGAAAGCCGATGGCATCGAATTTACCAGTTTCATCCAAAGAAGTTTGAATGCCGAGTTTTCCAACAAGTGATTGTGTCAATGTCGTTGCTGCAGCACCTGTGTCTACTTTAAACCGGAATGGCCCTTCATCATTTACGTACACAGGTATGTCAATATGGCCACCTTGACTCAGTTCAAATTTTACTTTCATATATTAGCCCAGCCAATATGTTTTATGAGATGAATCGATATATCTCATGCGTGAGATATTGAATACTCCATTTCTGTATCGAAAAGCCATTTAAATACAAGAGAGTGATGTGCTGCAAATGAAATCTCTACTGGTTCTATTTTCATATCATCACAATAACACTGAGAAAATCGCTAATGTCTTCGCTAAAGTCCTTGATGCACAAATAATAACGCCACAGCAAATAAACCCTGAAGTGCTTCAAGAGTATAGTCTAGTAGGCTTTGGCTCAGGGATATATGATGGAAAACACCACAAAGTTCTGCTTGACCTTGCCGATAAACTACCACAAGTCACCAACAGGAAAGCATTCCTTTTCTCAACTAGTGCTATGCTTGGAGAAAAAAAAGTTGTTGAAGATCACTCGACGCTTAGGGAAAAATTGCGGTCCAAAGGTTACATGATTGTTGATGAATTTGCCTGTAAAGGCTTTAACACTAATAGTTTCCTCAAATATGTTGGGGGAATGAATAAGGGTAGACCTAATGTTGAAGATCTCAAACATGCAGAAGAATTTGCTCAGAACCTGCAACATCATATCTAGAAAGATCGATATGTCAAGAACAAGCATTCACCAAGGAGGAAAGAGGTTGAACAAAACCGAAGCGATTAAGAGCTGGTTTTTCAGGCTCGCAAAGGAAGACGTGGAAGATGACATCCCGTATGACGAGCGTGTCGCGTCCATGGCCATAATTGTGTTTGGCGTCTTGATTGGGTTGTACTTGTAGTAACGGCTTTAGACCTTGTTTAGATGAAACCACAAATATCGGATTCAAGCTCCTCCGATTTCTGCCAGCAACTGAGTTCAGTTCGACATTTTGTGAAGTTGTACTCGACAATTCAGTAACTCTATTAAAGAGGAACCTGAAACAACAGCCAAGGAGAGGAACGCTTTGACGGACTACATGGACATCTTGAAGGAAGAAACCAAGAATGTTGAACGAGCGCTCGAGGAATTCCTTTGCGAGAAGATAGAAGAAATTAGTCAGCTCGGCTCGTGGCACAAGAAGTACTACGAGAATATCAAGGAGTACATGATGCGAGGAGGGAAGCGACTGCGTCCAATCCTCGTGACTGTTGGATACAAGACCATTAGGGAAGATGTCGAGATTAAGAATCTGTATCGAGCGGCGTGTTCGGTGGAGCTACTACACAATGGATCTCTCCTGCAAGACGACCTGATCGACCACGATGAAATCCGTCGCGGAGGCAAGACCTTCCACGCCGTATACAGGGACCTCCACTTCGAGCAGAGTGACGACATGAATGAGTCCAACGATTTCGGGATGACCATGGCGATTCTGGGAGGGGACTCGCTAATCAACATGGGTGCAGCAGCAATCACCTCCGCACAGCTCGACCCGGATGTGAATGCGATATGCCAGCATTACTACCAGCATTCCTACCAGTATCTCGTTGACGGTGTACTGCTTGAGATGAACATGATAACAGATCCGGACGCAACCACTGAAACCTATTTGCAGATGGTCAAAATGAAGACTGCCGTACTCTTCGAGAGGTCTCTCATGATGGGTGCAGTGATGGCGCGAGCAACGAAATCACAGCTAGCCGCACTGGAGGAGTTTGGAGTGAAGGCGGGCCAGGCATTCCAAGTGCAAGATGACATCCTTGGTTCGTTTGGCGATGAAGCAAAGACAGGAAAGTCAACATCTGGAGACATCCGTGAGGGGAAGAAGACATATCTTGTCTTTGAAACATTCGAAAGAGCTACACCTGAACAGAGGAAGGAGCTGGATGAACTTCTTGGAAAAGGGGGAATGACAGATGAGGATGTGCAGAGGGTGAAGGACATCTTTAACAAATCTGGTGCATTGAAGGCATGTAGGGAGCGAATGCAGAACCTGCTCAAATCTGGTCAGGGAGCGTTGGATAAGGCTGAACCTCCACTAACTACACGGTACAAGGAATTTCTCATCGGTATCTCCAATTTCCTTGCACAGCGGAATTACTGATATCGTCGTCCTTGTCCAACTGGGAGAATCGACCTGACACTCCGGGGGTCACGTCAGTTCGTCATTTGCCGTTCATTGCAGGACTTATTAGATAGTTTGTTCCGGCCCATGTCAACCCAATACGGGAGGAAGAAACATTGGTTTTTAGTCCCCTACCAGGTCTTGAATGGGCTTGGGACATAGTAGCTCTGATTATTTCATTAATATCAGTGATGCTACTTGTTCAAATCAACGCCAAAATAGAGGCGAGTGGCAAGCTCTCAACAATCGTAACGCGGAAAGTCATTCATATTTTTGCAGCTCCAATCTATGTTGTGACATGGATACTCTTCACAGGAACGTGGCTGAGCCGTTGGCTAGCATTAATCGTTCCACTATTCTTCGTACTGCAATTCATTGCAATCGGCACTGGCAAGGTTAAGAATGAGGATTTCGTACGCTCAATGTCAAGAAGTGGAGACCCCAAGGAACTCCTTGGAGGGACTCTTTACTATGCTGTGATAATGGTAGTGATGACGATTATCGCATTCTATGTCCCAGCCACTGCGGACCTGAGCCTGGCCACTCCTATGGCACTGATTGTCTTGGGTTGCCTAGCAGGTGGCGATGGCCTTGCTGACGTGATTGGACGCAAGTACGGTGGTGACAAGAAGTTTGGAATTGGTGGCGCAGAGAGAACGGTGATTGGGTCAA
The DNA here is from genome assembly GCA_030612365.1 of Candidatus Thorarchaeota archaeon. GTDB lineage: Archaea > Asgardarchaeota > Thorarchaeia > Thorarchaeales > Thorarchaeaceae > WTCK01. The sequence continues at coordinate 5,219 of JAUWOA010000048.1, read as the reverse complement.
TCGGCATGTTCATTGGCTCATTCTTGTTCAGCATCATTTTGGTGCTAATCTTTTCGCTGGAAGCCACATCCTGGGTCATCATGGACATGGTTGTACCAATACTAATTGTCTGCATTGTTGTAACCATTGTTGAAGCATTGTCCCCCAAGGGCTTCGACAACTGGACTGTGCCCATTGCAGCAATCGTGATGATTCTACTACTGCCATATCTAGGAGTATATCTAGGATTTACTTGGGCGTTTCCAGCGTTCAGTCTGTTCTAGGTCCTATGGTGTAATTAGATGAATCAAGAACTAACGGTGCTCAAGCTCGGCGGCTCGCTCATAACGGACAAGTCGATACCATATACGGTTCGTGACAAAATCCTTGAGTCGGTCTCTCGCGAGATTAAGGAGTGCATGGACCTGGGCTTGATCAAGTCATTGGTCCTTGTGCAGGGTGTCGGGTCATATGGGCACCCTCTAGTTCTTGAGCATAATCTTCACAAGGGCTATCTTGGCCCTCAGCAGCTGCTCCCGCTCTCGAAGACACAGGCAAAGGTTGCAGAACTACGGGCAATTGTCGTGAAGAACCTCCAGAACGCAGAAATCCCAGCTTGCCTCTTGTGCCCATCTTCAATGATTACATCAGACAAGATGAAGATGGCTCGACACTTCTTTGAGCCTCTGAAGGGTTTCCTGTCGCTGGGCATGGTTCCTCTGTTGGGAGGAGACGTCCTCATCGATACTGTCATGGGGTGGTCTGTGGGAAGTGGAGACCCCTTAGCTGTCCTAATTTCGCGTGAATTAGGCGCCAAGAAACTAATCTTCGCTTCTGACGTTGCAGGCATCTTTGATGATGATCCAAAGCTGAACCCGTCAGCTACGCAGTTCGATGAAATCAACCTCAAAGAGATAGAACAGGTCATGGAGCAAATGGGAGTATCAGGAGTTGTAGATGCTAGCGGCGCCATGAAGGGTAAGCTCGCCTCTATTGAGCCTGCCAAGGATCTGATTGAGGGGGGTCTCGAGGTCTCATTAATCTCCATGATGGAACAGGGAGCCCTCAAGGCACTACTGGGAGGAAACAAATCGAAGTCCACACAAGTAGTAGTCAGATAGCGGACAGTGGGTCCATACCATAGCCCAACTCCAGCTGCTGAGAAAGACAATAAAGAAGGTCTCTCCTGAGAATACCTGCAATGAATGACAATCCACCCTACTTGAATGAGAACTTAGGCATCGAAGAAAGAGTTACGGACCTCCTCTCAAGATTAACAACCAAGGAGAAGTACATACTCCTCGCCAGTCATGACAGAAGGCGCATTTACACTACCAAGCCAATCAAGCGTCTGCGCATTCCCTCCTTCAAGATGACAGACGGTCCACTTGGCGCCTCCTATCACTCCAGCGGCCTCAAGAAGAATACTAGATTCCCAGCCCCAATATCACTCGCAGCTACTTGGAACAGGAGACTCGCAGGAGAAGTCGGATCTGCGATGGGAGAAGAAGTTCGGGCAATAGGCAGGCACATGTTACTTGCTCCAGCAATGAACATTCATCGAACACCCCTATGTGGAAGGACCTTTGAGTACTTCAGCGAAGACCCTTACTTGACAAAGGAGATAGCCATTCCTGTGGTAAAAGGAATCCAAAGCCAGGGCATTGGGGGCTGCCTCAAACACTACGCCGCCAACAACCAAGAAACCAATCGAGCAACCTGCAGTGCTGAAATAGATGAACGAACACTACATGAGATATACCTTCGAGCATTCAGAGCAGTGGTCAAAGAAGCAGACCCTTGGGCAGTCATGGCTGCCTACAACAAAGTCAACGGTGTATACGCGTGTGAAAACAAGTACCTAATTCGCGACTTGCTATTGGAGAAATGGAACTTCAAAGGCATTGTCATGACAGACTGGTTCTCTACAAGAAGAGATCAAACCACTGAAGGATGTATCAACGCGGGACTCTCTCTGGAGATGCCATGGCCATTCAAGTACAAGGTCAAATCGTTGAAGAAAGCCTACGCCGATGGTATTCTCACCGATGAAGCGCTGAATGACCTAGCTCGAAGGAACCTACGCGTAATGATGCTGACGGGAGCAATCGGGGACGCAAAGGCACAATCCAGAGGATCTCGGAACACCGCTCAACATCACAACCTTGCTCGTCGAGCAGCAGAAGAAGGAATTGTACTTCTGAAGAACGAAGGAAGCCTTCTACCACTTGACATTGAAGCAATAGACAAGATAGCGCTCTTCGGACCCAACTTGAAGAAGAAATTCGGCGGATTTCTCAAAGGAGGTTCGTCAGGTGTAAAGCCGCCATTCGAGATAACGCCCTTAGCTGGAATGAAAGAAAAATGCAAAGGTAAGATCAAGATTGTTGCCGATGCTTCACAGGCCGATCTTGCAATAGTTTTCGCAGGTCTAGATAATGGCAAGGGTGGGGATTCAGAGTTCCAGGATCGGTCTTCATTGGAGCTACCCGACGACCAGATTGCATTGATCAATCGCACTGCAGCCACTAATCCAAACACGATTGTTGTTCTGATAGCAGGGAGTCCAATAGCAATGGACGGTTGGCTAGAAGCCGTGCCAGTTGTCTTGGAAGCATGGTATTCGGGGATGGAGGGAGGTCGCGCGATTGCCAATGTTCTATTTGGGAACATTAACCCATCTGGGAAACTCCCATTGACATTTCCTAGAAAACTCGCTGACTCCCCTGCACACAGCGGCGGCTCGAGTAGGACGTACCCAGGTGACGAAGAGAAAAAGGTCCACTACGATGAGGGAATCTTCGTTGGTTACCGATGGTTCGACAAGGAAAAAATTGACCCTCTATTTCCCTTCGGCTTCGGTATGTCGTACACTGTATTCGAGTACGGGAGCATGCATTTGAACAAGGGGTCCATCACGCACACAGATGACACATTCAATGTTGATCTGGATGTCATGAATGCTGGGGAGCGTGCTGGTGCTGAGGTCGTTCAAGTGTATTCTCGAGACATCCAAGCTTCTGTTGAGCGTCCTCAGAAGGAGCTAATCGGTTTTGGAAAGATTCGATTGAAGCCAGGCGAGAGGAAGACAGTATCCATTACTGTTAGAGCAGAGGACTTAGCGTTCTATGACATCCACAAGCATGAATGGGTAGTCGAACCTGGTGACTTCGAAATCCTCGTGGGACGATCAGCTCAGGATATTGTAGCCAAAGCAGTGCTTTCATACACATAATATCGGAGCTCACGCGGTTCGCAAATTACTTCTTAGGCTTATATCCTGAAATCCTTGCACTGGAACCGAGACCGAATTCAGCCTTCTCAACTACTTCCACCTTCTCAAAGCCCGCATCGCGCATCAATTGCAGATACTCCTCTTCCGGAATAGCCCCGCCAAGGCAGCCAGTGTAGGTAACGACCTCGTCGCGCACATCCTCAGGCAGCGAACCATGAAGGACAATGTCCGATATCATCACGCGGCCGCCAGGACGGAGTACCCTGAAAGCTTCACGAAACACCTTGGACTTGTCCGGAGCGAGGTTAATGACACAATTGCTAATGATGATGTCAATCGTACCATCTTCGATAGGCAGGTTCTCGATGTCACCCTTTCGGAATTCAACATTCGTCATCCCAAGTTTGACTGCATTCTCCTCAGCCTTCCGAAGCATTTCCGGAGTCATGTCAACACCAATGACTCGACCACTCTCGCCAACCCTCTTGGCAGCCTCAAACACATCTAAGCCTGCTCCACTCCCCAAGTCAAGAACAACCTCACCTTCTTGTAGGCTTGCCAAGGCGATAGGGTTGCCGCAGCCCGCATACGATTCAGTCGCTGACTCAGGAAGCCCGTCAACAGAATATCCAAATGACAGAACAAGTCGTTTCATGTCAGTTGGAGAAGGCCCGCAGCAACTGGAAGTGGACTCCTTCGAGGGGGCGTCTTCCTGATCACAGCATTTCGTCCCGGTTCGCTGGGCAACTTTTGAGTAAGCCTTTTTCACTTCGTCCTTAATCTCATCGTCTGTCATATCGCTGATTCGTTTCGCATCGCTCAATTCCTTCACCGCATTCATTCGTTAGTCAATATTGGATGACCAATATTGGGCATCAGACATATACATTTAAGTGTATTGGATGTCCAATACTCAACATGTCAAGCGACGAGAAGTCAGGTAGGTGCTGTCCGCCAGACTGTTGTGACATGAGGGGGTTTCTTACATTCCAGATACTTTGGGAGCTAGGCAAGGAGCGCTTGAATGGACAGCAAATTGCTGAAAAGATATCAAATAGACGTGGCTCCAAACCCACACCGGGTACGATATATCCAGCGCTAAAGGACTTGAAGAAACGGGGACTGATCGAGGGCGTCAAAGAAGGTAATCAGGTAATCTATCGCTTGACTGATGTTGGCCAACAAGGGCGCGATGAAGCAGCGAGGTACTTCTACCAAGCCTTCGGCGACATCGCTGAAGAATGTAAGGTCATCATTGTGCGCATCGATGATTGTAAGAAGTGTTGAATGGCCACCTTCAAGAAGTTCTTATTTCATCATCATCTCTAGAATAGGCGATAACTATGAGGATTAAGGCGGTACTTCGGGATACAGAGATTCTTCAGATGGAAACGGGCTCAAAGGTTCGAATCCTTGCCGCCATCAACAAGAATGTCGACAGACTGGTAAGCCTGTCAAGCTTGCTGAAGGTCATGGGTCTGGATTTCAACGATAGAGTGAAGATGTTGGAGGCTCTCTCAGAAACCAGGCTTCATGCATGGTTTGCGAATGATGCAAATCAACACCTCATCTTCACTTCGCGGGCAGCATTGCCCGAAGACATGGATATCTGCACATATCAGTGGCAGTAGCAAGCTGCTGGATTCCATGATGCAGGCAAGAATTGCAGACGCCTTTTTATGCAGGCTGAGCCAGAGGCAGCAGGGTAGTACCGATGCTAAAGGTATACAATACGCTGTCCCGATCAAAGGAAGAATTCAGACCACACGAAGAGAATACTGTAAGAATGTATGTCTGTGGTCCGACCGTCTATGATTACCCCCACATAGGCAATGCCAGGTCTTTCGCGGTGTTCGATACAATCCGGAGATATCTGGAGTACAAGGGATACCGTGTGTACTTTGTTACTAATTTCACCGACATCGATGACAAGATGATCAACCGTGCGAAAGAGGAAGGTATCACGGTTGCAGACCTAGCCAACAAGTTCATCGCGGAATACAGG
>JAUWOA010000117.1 GCA_030612365.1 Candidatus Thorarchaeota archaeon | reverse complement strand
CCAGCAACCTAGGAAACGTGTTTGCGGGCTGCCTTCAGAATCGCAACCTCATCTTCGAGGTCACTGATACACTCAGTCATTTCCATGACCTTTTCGAGAAGGATGGATATCAAGTATCCGTAGTTGACACTGTACCCCTCCTCACGCCCAATGATGTTGGTCTCTTCAAGTCTGCGTGCGGCGTTGGTGACCGACTGCTTGGAGACCCTGCGGTCCTTGAGAAACGCATCAACACTCTCACGCACATCGCGCGGAGCTACTGGCGAGCTTCTCAGGGGATTAAGGAGACTATGTAACAACAACAGCCCTGCACTCATTCGGGGGTTCATTAATTTAGCAAATGCCAGATCGAGTTCTGACCTCAATGTGCCTCTCTTCCTCATTTTTTCATTTAGCTACGGAAAGTAAACGCTCAGTGTGTGTTAAACTTTCTCGTGCGCTTGGAGGGCCTCAAGAATGGACCAAGATTCGGTCTTGGGACCGTAAACGTTTACCAGATCACGTAGAAGATTCAACAGGAATAACAAGAAAGAAAAGACGCGTAGTAACCCTGAGTCAAACGTGAACTGTATGCCGGAAAGCCTCGAACGAGTTGTGTTTGTGTCTGTGATACACACTGATGCGGATAGCGTTAAGCACGCAAGGAAAACCGTGAGAGAGGTAAAGCCAGATGTGGTGGCAGTAGAGCTTGACAAAGAAAGGTACGAGCAGCTAATCAGTTCACAGTCATCAACTGAAACCCCAGAGCTGCCAATAACAGGGGATGTAGTGCAGAATCTTCTGAATCAGATAGCAATGTTGGAGAACAGTCTAAGCGGCGTCACCGGAGCGGGAGTAGGCGAAGAGATGCTTACTGCAATCAAAGAGGGACGAAAGATAGGTGCGAAGATTGCCCTAGTGGATAGGCCCATCAGTGCAACAGTGCACGCCCTCATGCAGGTGCCGCTGGATGAGATATACCGGCTTACGAGTCTCGTTCCCGATGCTACTGTGGAGATTGAAGGGGGCAGCGCCCAGGACCTGATGTCATTTCTGAAGGAGGATGGTTCCGTTGATGCACTAATGGAGCAATTCAAGGATGAGTTTCCGCTCCTGCACGAAGCCCTCATCCACCAGAGAGACCTGTATATAGCAAAAGCGCTGCTTTCGATTCTCAATGATGTTGAAGGGAATATTGTCGTAGTCTTGGGTGCAGGTCATACAGAGGGCGTTCGAAAGACACTTGGACAATTGCTTGAAACTGAAGCTGGTTCCTAAAGCTCGAGCGCATCGATAAGATCGTCTAGCCCCTCCCCAGTCTTTGAACTCACTTTGAAGACTGGTAGTTTTGCATCAACTTCGCGAACATCATTGACAAGCGAATCGACATCGAATTCCAAGACGTCTGCTAGGTCGATCTTGTTTATGATCACCATATCAGACCTCTTGATTGTGAGCGGATGTTTCTTCACCATGTAGGGACCTTCTGTTATGCTGAGCACGACTATCTTCTTATCCACGCCAAGGGGGTATCCAGCGGGACATATCAGGTTTCCAACATTCTCGATGAACATGAGCTGATACTTACTGAGATCTATCTCCCCCAAGGCGTAACGCACCATTCTTGCATCGAGATGACATGCAGTTCCAGTATTGATCTGCACCGTATCTACGCCATGTGAAGCGACTCTGTCTGCATCAATTGTTGTGGCCAAGTCGCCTGCAAGCATTAGTATGCGATACTTTCCAGCAAGCCGATCACACAGTGACTCAATCAGCAGGGTCTTGCCAGTACCCACGGATCCCATTATATCAAAGGTCCTGAGACCATGCTTCCTGAAGATATCTGCGTTGATACTGGCCGCTTCTTCATTGGCCCCAAAGAGATCCTTGCGAATATCTATCGATACGGTCTTGTCAGTCATTCCATTGTGTCCTCTGCATTCATGGTGGACTCATCAAGAGTTGGCTCTTCCGGTTCAGGGTATAGATAATTCCCGGCGATAGGCCGAATGATTCTTCGCTCTACGAACAGTGCCATGATAGCCCATAGAAATCCCTGCGTCATGTCCAACATAGCTGCTGCTAAGATAACTTCGACGGGGTCTATTAATGACGCAAATATAGTCGCGGTTGGTATGAGGCCGCCGATTATTCCCCCACCTAAGACAACCAACAATGCATACCTCCGCGAGTTCCTCTCTTTTGTTATGTGAATAGCCAATCCAGAACCGATGCCCAGGAAGATGTTGCCAATCATAGGAAGAAGTGGGGGCTCGCCTCCACCCATGGCGCCGCCTATGCCAACTATGGCCCCAACGAATATGCCTCCTGGCACACCACCAATTACACCACCCAAAAGCGAAAAGAGAAATCCTGGAGTTATCTCCACGAATCCGGGGAGTACAGGAATACGAACAAACATCCGCACAACGATGCCAAGAGCTGCAATCAGTGCGAGTGTGGTCAATGATACTGTATTCTTTTGAAGAGGAATCTGAGCCATTTATTCGCCCCGCTAATTCTATCGAGGCGGTTCGGGCCAATTGCTCAACAAGAGTCTTTTGGTTTCTGTGTACCAGTGTTCTAGCTGTTCGAGTATCTGCTGCTTTACGTCCTCTGTCGATATAGCTCGATAGACGTAGAAGTAGCCGCCTCTCTCAATTCTCTTCTTTTCCCGCTCTATGAGACCCTTGCGATCCAATTTCTGCAGAATGCGTTGGACAGTGCTGCGGTCCCTGTCAATTCTCTTTTCCAGCTCTTCAACAGTCCTAGAACCACCAAGCAGAGAGAAGTAGATGTCAATCTCGCTGCTGCGCAGACCGAATGCGCAACACAATAGGTCGGACGGCTTCTCGAGATTCTTTGTGAACAACCCCACTAGCGGCTCTCTGATCGTCATAACGACTTTGTCAGGGGACTTTTCGAAGATAAGGGTTGTGCAAAAACGAGCACAAGCGATTCTGGGGGATAATACTTCGTTTCAAAAGAACACAACACCGTTTCTTTCAATGTGAGTGCCAGATATGGACTTTAGCGCACTAAGAAATGGTCGGGACTTAGCTCCATGGGAGCGCCCTGAGATTGATCCGAGACCCATGCATCACGTTAACCTAGCCCCGCTTAAGGGAGTCATAGAGTCCGACCCTGTTCGATCAAGAGTGCTTAGACTGTTGATTAATGACGGCGGCTGGGTGACCACTGCAGACCTGCTAGGAGCTGCACGCAAGGTTAGACCAATCATTGGGGCTGTGACCATTGGCACAATCCTACACAGCTTGAATGAAATTGTTGCCTCCCGGCTGATACTGAGCAGGACATCTCTTGCTTCTGGCATCGACTGGGCCGAGTGGAGAATTAACCCTGATTGGCTAGACCCAACGAGGAAGCTCCTCCGGATGCTAGGAAGGCCCAAGCTACGAGTTCCGGCAGAAGAGAGGATTCACGCGAAAGTTGAGCAGCTGTTGAGTGACATACCATAGTCGATTACTCATTAATGGGTAGTTATCTCCTGCTGAGTAAACTTCTTAAGTGAGAGTGGCGCGAAACGCCATCATGCCAGATGCGACAGCCCAAGGATCATCGGAAAGCTCAGGATGGCTTGCGGATGATGATCGCAAGCCAATTGAGTTGGAGGCAGTTGGAATCTCTGATGATGACGAAAACATCAAGGAGATCGTGATTGCAGGGGTCTTTGCGTCATTGTCAATCGCAGTAGCACCTATTGCATCGGTAGTTCCACGGGTTCCAGGATTTGGAATGGCCTTTTTTGACCCGGTTTCCATTCTATGGATACTAGCATTCTTGATAGGCGGCTTCAAAGTCGGTTCCGTCAGCATGACAGCAGGTACATTCGGACTGTTCTTCTATGACCCAACAGGTGTTGGACCGATTTTCAAATTCCTCGCGACTGCACCAATGATTGTAGTGCCATGGTTGGCCGCCAGGAAGTTTGGCGGAACATCGGGTGGAAAATACTTGGCCGAACCCAAAGCATACGCCGGGTCAATGTTTGCGGCATTCATGGTACGCTTGGGGTTGATGATTCCGATCAACCTAATTGTGGTGCCCATTTTGTTTCCAGGATTCCTTACTGTAGAGGGAATAATCATCTACGCACTGATACTTAATACGATTCAGAGCTTTTGGGATGCTTCGATTCCATATATCGTTGCTTACGAGACCCCGGTTTACGATAACTTTGGCCTGTGGTAGGGCTAACGTGGTCCAATAGGAGGGGGGGGGACCCCGGTCACAGAAATCGCTATATGCTGCAGACCTGAAGTAGTTGTAGATTAGCTAAAGAGGGATGACTGAGATTGCGTCGATGTGAATTCTGTGACAGCCCAGTTCCAGCAGATGCAACCATCTGTCCGGTCTGCAGGGAAACGATTGCAGAGGAAACCCTTGAGAGAATACTACCCCTCCTAAAACGACCCGAATCCAAAACGGTGAGGGTCAGAGGAACTATTGACCGACTATGGGGAGTCATTAGGAGACCAGCACCGACATATCGTGACATCGGACAGAGCCCAGATTTCCTAGGACCATTCATAATCATTATTGCTAATGCCCTTGTATTCGCGGGGCTCTTTCTTGCAATGGCCTCAAAGATAACACAGATGGGGCCTGTATTTGACCCAGTGCTCAATGCCACAGTAATCCGACCGGTGAGCGTTCTGAATCTTGAATTCTCAATGCAGGTCTATGGCGCAGCCCTTACTAGCATTCTGCCGAGTATCATGATGGGAATGCTGTATCTCTTCATTGGCAGCGCATTCGCACATTTCGCGTTCAAGTTGGCGGGTGGAACAGGCACAAAGTCAAAGACCATCGCAATTGTGGGCTACAGCATCATTCCAGTGGTAATTTTTAGACTCATAGCGACAGTCTTCGTACTCGCTGCCATGTCACCTATCGCATTCGAATCCTATGGAAGCTGGCAGGGAGTGTTTACTGCTCTCTATGCATCTCCGATATGGTTGACAGTGGATTGGATCACTCAAATCTCGTTCATATGGGTAGGTTTTCTGCTCATCTTTGGAATAAGGGAAGCCCATGATACATCAACGCAGTGGGCCTTGGTGGTTTCGATACTATGTATGATTGTGCTATCTTGGACCTTCTGGATTGCTCACTAACAGATTTCACAGGATGCCGTATAACGGAACTACGACGAAAGTGATGAGACCGACCAGTGCACCAATCTTGTCAAGCGTGCTGCCTATCAACAGACGCTTCGTATTGCTAGGACCAGTCAGGGGTGTTATGGCAGCGCCAATCACGACTGCCGAACCAAGAAGGAGCAGAAGCCATAGATCCCAGCTGGCATAGCCGAGGAACCATATCAGTATGTAGCAGGTGACTCCAATGAAATTCAGGATTGCAGCAACCCCAGCGGCAGCATTGTACCCATGCACTCTTGCAATGGTACGGACATCTCTCAGCTTGTCGCCCTCAACATCCTCAGCGCCCTTGATTGTTTCTCGGGCTTGAAGAATCATGAAAGCAGTAATGAAGAATAGTATGGATGGAATGGGAATGTATATCGCAGCAACCCGTTCGCCATAAATGAAAGAGCCATAGATAACGCCGAATGCGAAGGAAAATGCAACCATGAAGTTTCCAGCGATGCCGAGCTCCTTCACTTTCGCTGCATATGCATAACCGACTATCAGGAAGACGATGACAATCACAGTGCCAAGGGGCCCGTTCAACCACGCGAACAACGCGCCAACCATACTCAGGAAAGCAACATAGGCCCAGGCCTGCCGCACCGTCATGCGTCCGCTTGGTAGAGCCCTGTGCGGTCGATTGATTTTATCGACCTCTATGTCGAATATATCATTGACAACGTTGCCACCTGCGGCGACAAAGAAGTACGTTAGGTACGCGAAGATGAACAACGTTAGGTGTGTAGACAGAGCAGTAGGACTAGGGTCTAGTCTATAGGACATTGCCACTCCAGCGATCACCGTTAAGCCTCCGATGATACAGTTCTGCGGGCGGATAATTTGCAGGAAGGCTTTCGGGTCTATTC